>NZ_JBWKYN010000014.1:0-52819 GCF_059423785.1 Arcicella sp. GW458-12-2-14-TSB2
TTTGTCGTAATTCACAAAATAAACAAGGAGGTTTTTATTTGGCAAGCCATCCACAAAATTCGGGATGACTCATGTTTTATGTTCTTCTAACAAGTATTCTATCTATGCTTGAGGGACATTCTCTTCCTCAGTAACAAACTGAATACCTTCGTATATATCATCTAAAGTAATTGATGTTTCTAAGGCTGGTAATTGAATTACGTCTGCCAATTTATCAAAAAAGTTAAATTCAAACGTTTGAGAATTTTCTTTTCGCTGATAAAATTCTACCAAAGCTGTATTTTGATGCACCATCAAATAATATTGTAGCGAAGGCAAAGCTGTATATTGCCTAAATTTTTTATTTCTATCTACCTCCTGTGTACTTTCAGAAAGTACTTCAACAATCAGTACAGGTTCTGTTACATGTCGAATATCTTTGATAGTATCAGAAGCTGAAACTACAACGTCTGGATAACGGTAAATTCTTCTTTCTCGAACAATAGTACGAACATCGTGTCCAAACATTCTGAATCCTTTTTTTCTCAAAGTTTTTTGCAAGGCTACAACGAAATTTTGGGCAATTTCATTGGCATCTAAGGTTTCTCCAGGCATAGGTATTAATATTCCATCTTCATACTCATGACGGATTTCTGAGTGATTCTCGATTTCGAAATACTCCTCAACGCTATATATTCGTGCTGAAACTTCTATTAAATCGCTCATTGTAGATGTTAATTAATGTTTTTAAAAACAAAAAAGTTTATGAATAATAAGAATGAGAGACATTACCTCAAAAACTTATCACTCATAAACTAAATTAATACTTTTTATCTATAAAGTCAATATCAACCTAAAACCACTGGCCCAGCTTGATTTATGCCCGATACATAACATTCAGAACCAATTCCTACTTTTGCAAATCCATCTTGCATGGCTTTGCCTACCCTATTTGCTGTAAATAAATCCTTCGACAATGCAAACATTGATGGCCCTGAACCAGAAATAGAACAGCCTAAAGCTCCATTATCTAAAGCGGCATTCTTCACGTCGTCAAACTGAGGAATCAAGATAGAACGAATTGGTTCAATGATAACATCCACCAAACTTCTCGAAATCAAATCATAATCTGGCAGCATAAAACCTGCCACCAAACCCGCTACATTTCCCATTTGAGTAATCGTATTTTTCAGAGAAATCTCACGCTTCAAAATATTACGGGCATCCTTCGTATTAACTTCTATATGCGGATGAACAATAGTAGCATATAATTCTTTTGGCGTACGCAATTGGATAATATCCAATGGGTCATACGAGCGAATGACAACAAAACCACCCATCAAACTTGGGCCGACATTATCAGCATGAGCAGAGCCACAGGCAATGAATTCGCCTTCCATCGCAAAAGGAAGTAAATCTTTTTGAGCTAAAGGCTTACCAAGTAATTCGTTTGCTGCAAAAACGCCAGCTACAGCCGAAGCCGCCGAAGAGCCTAAGCCAGAACCAAGAGGCATTAACTTTTTAAGCTCCATTTCAAACCCTTGCCCTTCTTCACCAATCGCTTCTAAAAATTTAATAATAGCAATACCAGCCGTATTTTTTTCAGCCGCCAAAGGCAAACGCCCTTCATCGCCTTCAATCTTTAAAATTTTGACACCCTTTGTATCAGATTTTCTTAATATGATTTCGTCGCCCGGGTTATCTACAGCAAAACCGAAAATATCAAAACCACAAGCCACATTCGCCACCGTAGCAGGGGCAAAAACTTTTATTGAATTTGTCATATAATCAAAGACCTACTTGTGTTAAAAGTTGATCTAATTCTTTTTCATGAATATTCTCTTGCTCACTTTTGTCATAAATCGTCAAGAGATAAATCGTTTCATTTACAATTTTCACACAAGTAATTACTCTTGCGCCACCTGATTTGCCTTTTCCTTTAGCTGTAATTGCCATTCTTACTTTATGGCAATCTTTACCTATTGAAACACCTTGAAAAGCATTCTCTTCTAAAGAGTCTAACAGTTTTTCAAAGTCCATATCAATTGATTTGTACTTTTTGAAAAGAGGCTTAAATACTTTTTTAAACGAGGGTAGAATAACAACTTTCATTAGGCCTCATTTCTAATTTCAGTTAAAAAATCTCGCGCAGACTGCAACTCAATCTTACCCTGCTGATGCAAATCAACTTGTACTAACGCTTCTTTTAAGTCCTTAACAAATTCTCTTTGTTCAGAAGTAAGTTGCTTTTTAGTCTTCTTAGTACTGCTGTCTTCCTTTACTTGGAAGTGCAAAGTCTTCGCTAATTCCTGAATTAACGTAATATGTTTGGGCTGAACATTTTCTAAAATAAGGTTCATAATCGTAAGATTTTAACTGTAATTAAGCCAAATAACTCCCAATCGCAACAATATCTGCAAATACGCCTGATGCCGTTACCTCTGCCCCTGCTCCTGGTCCTTTAATCACCAAGGGGCGGTCATGATAACGTTTTGTAGTGAATGAAATCACATTGTCAGCACCATCCATCATATAAAATGGATGTGTTTTTCCAATACTTCTTACACCTATCGTAATCTTATTGTTTTCCAATGTAGCGATAAATCTCAATACTTCTCCTTTTGCTTCGGCTTCGTTTACCATTCCTTCAAAATAACTATTAGATACTTCTAACTCCTTGAAGAAATCTTCTACCGTAGGTGCTGTTTCACAATTCTCTGGCAATAATTTCAAGATTTCTACATCTTCTGGTTCAAGACGTAAACCAATTTCTCTGCCTAAAATCAAAATCTTACGAGCTACGTCCATACCACTTAAATCTTCACGTGGGTCTGGTTCTGTATAGCCTTTAACTTTCGCTTCACGAACGATGTCGGCAAATTTTACGCCTGCTTTGAAATTATTGAAGATATAAGATAAAGTACCAGATAATACACCTTCTATCTTTTCAAACCTATCTCCCGACGCAATCAACCCTTGTAAAGTATTAATAACAGGTAAGCCTGCTCCTACATTTGTTTCATACAAGAACTTCACTCCTTTTTTCAAGGCTGTTCTATGCAATAGAGCATAGTCGTCATAACGACCAGAATTGGCTACTTTATTAGGTGTTACTACCGAAATATTGGCTTCGAATAAGCCTAAGTAGTAATTATGAATCTCTTTATTGGCTGTACAATCTGCAAAGATTGAATTAGGTAAATTTAATCTTTTTGCTTCTTCTACAAATGCCCATATCTCAGCAGGTTTTCCTTTTCCATCACGTTCTTCTTCCCAATTTTCCATCGGAATTCCTTGTGCATCAATCAGCATTTTCTTAGAATTCATGACTCCTACTAAATTTACCTTCAAGGCTTTGTATTTAGAAAGATAATTTTCTTGTCCTTGTATTTGTTCCAAGAGTGCTTTTCCTATCAAACCTGTTCCTACTAGGAAAAGGTTCAATGTTTTTGCTTGCGAGAAGAAGAAAGAATCATGGATAACATTCAATGCTTTTGAAATGTCTTTCTTCTCAATTACTACTGAAATATTTAATTCTGAAGACCCTTGGGCTGTCGCTACGATATTAATACCGTTCTTTCCTAATACCGAAAACAATTTACCACTGACACCCGTATGACGACGCATTCCCTCTCCTACCACGGCTATTACCGAAAGGTTTTCTTGAATGTCAATGCCTTCTACATCTCCATCAGCAATTTCAGTTTTGAACTCATTTTCTAATAACGCCTTTACTGCTACTGATGCAGAAGGTTCTATAGCAAAACAAATAGAGTGTTCAGAAGATGCTTGAGAAATCAGGATAACCGATATTTTGTGTTTTGCTAATACTGTAAATAGTTTAGCAGAAACCCCAGCCACACCAATCATCCCTGAACCTTGTAGGTTGACCAAAGCAAGATTATCAATCGAGCTGATACCTGTAATGATGTATTCAGACGATTCGGCAGTACGGTTAACAACCGTTCCGATAAAGTCTGTATTAAATGTATTTAAAACCCTGATTGGGATATTTTTTGTAAAAGCAGGTTGCAATGATGGTGGATAAATCACCTTTGCCCCAAAGTGGGTCAATTCCATTGCCTCCGCATAAGTAATCGTTGGAATGGTAAAGGCATTTTTCACCTTTCTAGGGTCAGCAGTCATCATTCCATCTACATCAGTCCAAATTTCAATTTCTGAAGCATTCAAAGCCGCCCCGAAGATAGAACCTGTATAATCAGAACCTCCACGCCCCAATGTTGTTGTTTCTCCTTTTTCGGTTGAACCAATAAAGCCTGTAATCAACTGAAGAGACCTTGTTTTTGAAAAATGTTCCTGAATCAGGCGATTGGTCACTTCAAAATTCACTGCTGCCATGCCAAAATTGGCATCAGTTCTTATTACCTTACGGGCATCTAAAAACTGACAGTCAACACCTTGAGCATGAAGAATTTCATGAATTAATGTGGTTGAAAGTCGCTCTCCAAAACTTACAATCAAGTCGGATGTTCGGGCAGAGATTTCACGAATCAAAGAAACACCTTTCAGTAAGTCTTCTAATTCATTAATAATGGTACGAATATTAGCAAATACTTTCGACTGAGATTTTACGTCAATTAATGCACGTACAACTGTGAAATGACGGTCTTCAATTCCCTTTACAATGTCGAAGTAAGATGTATCATTCGTAGAAGCTAAGTCTCCTGCTTTCAACAATTGGTTGGTTACCCCTCCCATTGCCGAAAATACGGCTGCAATTCTTTCCTCTTTAGCTTGCTTGCTTTTAATAATCCCTAATACTGCTTTGATACTTTCAGTAGTACCACAAGAAGTTCCTCCAAATTTTAAAACTTTCATAATGATTTAATTGATTGAGTGGTATGGGATGAATATTTCCTCCTATATTCACTCCGACTGCTTTACAACAGCAGGTTTTTTATTTGATAATTTTATGAGCGACAAATATACCAATACTCTACTAGTTTTAAAGAATAAAGGGCAGAATCTTACTTAGATTTATCGCGATTCTTGATAAAATTCATTCAAAGTGATTGTTGACTTGAATATTGTTTTGGTGTAACCTTAGAAAATTTCTAACCAATTGATTCCTTCTGATCATTTTCCAAAGCCATTTTCATTTATTAGGAGGTTGTAATGGTTATAAAAAAGAAAAAAGCTCCACATTGAATGTGAAGCTTTTCTGAAAATTTTATTTTTACACATTACTACCACTTATACGCTACAGTAAGTGATAACATTCTTGGTGCTATCGGATTCACAGAGTTATCGTCATGAATATTGTAGCTCATTTCATTTAGAATATTGGATACTTTCCCTCTCACTGAATACTTTTTGAAATTGTATCCGATACTTGCATCTATTTGTGTATAAGCATTTACTGCAATCAATTTAAAAGCATCGTTCGCAACAGTTAATCTTGTTGAGCGACCAGCAACTCTTTCTCCAAAATACATTGCTGTTAATCCAAGATTTAATCCTTTTAATTTAGTACCCGAGAAGGTATAATATATACTCGAATTGGCTGTATGATTTGGATTGTATCTTAATAAACTTCCTACTATATAAATATTACTTTTAGTATATTTTGTTTCGTTATAACTGTAACCAGCCATTAATGAAAACCCTAAAAATGGCTTACTTTTCAAATCAACTTCAACTCCTTGGCTAGTTACTTCACCTGCTAGCTCTTTGATATTAGTATTGCTATTAGCTTTACCGTCTTTATCAAACAATGCTGTTTGAGCCAAATTACTGTTTTTGATTTGATAAACCGTGACGTTTGCAGAAACTAAACCATTGAACAATTCATTTTTCATACCCAATTCTACTTGGTCAATCAATGATGGTTTCAAAGCTGTTCCATAAATATCAACACCAGTATTCAAGGTAAACGAATTTGAGTAACTACTGAAGAAAGCCATACGCTTGTTCGGTTGATATACCAAGCCTAAACGTGGAGAAAGGGCATCATCATAAGCAGAAGATTCTGCTGTTGCATTTGTTTTTACTGTAAGTACAGAACTTTTTGTTTCTTGATAGCTATAACGTAAACCAGCTAAGAATTTGAATTTATCTGAAAAACTTATCAAATCTTGTGCATAAACACCTACACGATTCACAGGTGCAGTAGTAATTGTAGTAGTTGCCAAGTTTGGTCTATCGCTACGTTTGTCGATAATTTCAGCACTAAATACATTGATGGTATCATAAACTGCTGAAGTAAATGATGTAGTTTTAGTGTTATAGCTATCAACATCAGAACCTATCAAAACATTATGTTCAATTTTCCCTGTTTTGAACTGCCCTGTTAAATCAACTTGCCCCATGAAATATTTTTCATCAACTTCAGACCGTTGGATACTTCTTACCAAGTTACCATTTGCTGCAATGGTAGTTGGGCGAGTTGTAGCAAATAATTCACTTTGATAAGCTCTATAAGCACCAGTTCCTGAAATTTTCCAGTTATTATTAATTTGATGATTGATGGTAACGTTAGCAGATTGTTGTTTAATGTCGAAATAGGACCATTTTACACCGATGAATTTTTCACGAGGTAAATCTGTAATAACATAATTAATAGCCCCAACACCAAAATCAGCAGTTCTACGGTCTTTCATATAGTCTCCCTCTACGATAATTTCAGTTTTATCACTCAATTTGAACAATAAAGAAGGATTAACATATACTCTTTCTGAATTTACATTTTCACGGAAACTATTCCCTTTTTCATAAGTACCATTGATACGATAAGCTACATTTTTACTTCCAAGTATAGAACCGTATAAGTCGACAGTGGGTTTATAAAAGTCATAAGAACCTAAACGCATTGAAACCGACCCACCCGATTCAAATTTTGGTTTTTTAGTTACTAAGTTTAAAATACCACCTGCTGCAACGTTTCCGAATAAGATAGCAGTACTTCCTTTCATGATTTCAATTTTTTCTATTGAAGACATTTCAGGTAAAGTTCCATTAAAATATCTAGCTCCATTTTTAAAAGTATTTGAACTTCCAAAAGCAAAACCACGTCCTGCAATTTCTTCTTGATAACCACCCGTATTCCCCATGATATACACGCCGTTGGCATTCATTAAGGCGTCACTTAAACGTAATACTTGTTGGCGTTCCAATACAGTTCTATCAATTGTGGCCACTGCTTGAGGTAAATCCATTGGTTTAATAGCAATTTTACCAATAGTTACGACTTTCTCATTTGCCGATTGTACACCCATTACAGTTACTTCAGATAGTTCATTTGACCCTTCTTCTAAAGAGAAATTAGTTTCACTTACTGCACCGGCTTTAACATTTACTTTACTTTCTAGGGTTTTAAGCCCTACAAATTGCATCACTAATGTTACTTGTCCAGCATTTATATTTTTAATGAGAAACTCGCCATCTTCGTTAGAGACGGCTCCTTGTTTTGTTTCCTTAATACTAATATTTACAAATTGAATGGGTTCGCCGCTTTTATCAGTTACTTTTCCTTTAATACTTCCAGTCTGAGCAAAAGAAACAGCACTTCCAGCAACTAAAAAAAGAATTACTAAGTAGAAAGATTTAATAGAGTTTTTCATGTTTATTATTTTATTTGGACTAATTCTAAGCATTTAATCAAAAAATATATTTGTGATAAGGGGTTTTGGCCAACAAAAAAAAATGACTAAGAAAATCCTTTTTTATCGGTTATGGATTATAAGAGTAGGTTTAGAGGCTATTTAAGATATTTTCTTCTAATGAGCATATCGCTTTCTTCAGCGCTCAATTGATTTGTGATTATTTACTGATGCAAAATTATAGTCTATTTAGACTAAATACAAACAAACGAAATAATTTATTTAGACTTAATTTAAACAATAAGCAATAACGTACTTTAAATCAATCATTTAATATCAAAATGAATTATAAATAATGATATAATCCTTACAATTTTAGCGTTTTCGGGAGATTAATTAACCCAAAATTAACCTACAGTTAACAAGCTTATTTTTTGTCGAACCTAGTTTTGCAGAAAAAAAAGAAATGAAAAGAACATTCCTATCCCTTTCCCTCTTACTAACAACCCTATTAATAAGTTGCAATAAAGATGAAGCAGAGTTTTTTGTAAATGAAGATGCTGCTACTTTTGCAGAAATAGGAAGCATTGATATTGGTGATGTTGGTGCGGCAGAGATTTCGGCCTATGACCCTCAAACCAAACGTTTATTTGTGGTGAATAATGGCACAGTCAATAAAATCGATGTAATTGATTTTGCTGACCCAACCAACATGAAAGTCATCAGTTCGATTAGCATGGCACCGTATGGTGGAGCAGTAAATAGTGTTGCGGTTTCAAACGGTAAATTAGCAGCAGCGATTGAATCACTGAATAAGCAAGAAAATGGTAAAGTAGCAGTATTTAATACAGCTGACTACAAGGAAGTAAAAGTAATTACGGTAGGTGCTTTGCCTGATATGATTACTTATTCACCAGATGGAAACTTGATTCTTACGGCCAACGAAGGAGAACCAGATGCTACTTATAAAAATGACCCTGTTGGTTCTATTTCAATTATTTCAGTAAATGATAATTATTCGGTAACAACGTTAGATTTTTCTGGTTTTGCAAGTCAGCAAACGGCTTTAATGGCTAAAGGACTTAGAATATTTGGCTTAAATGCTACTTTTGCGAAAGACATCGAACCTGAATATATTGCAGTAGCTGATGATTCAAAAACTGCGTGGGTGACACTTCAAGAAAATAATGCTATCGCAAAATTGAATCTTGAAACTAAAACGATTACGGCTATTCTTCCTTTAGGTTTCAAAGATTATGGTGTGGATGCGAATGCTGTTGATATTAGTGATAAAGATAATGTTATCGCACTTAGCAAATGGACTAATATAAAAGGAATGTATCAACCTGATGCTATCGCTTTTATGCAACATGCAGGAATTCCTTATTTATTTACAGCCAACGAAGGTGATGCTAGAGAATATGATGCTTTTTCTGAAATCAAAAGAGTAAGTGCGTTGAAATTAGATGCTACTGCTTTCCCAAATGCAGCTAATCTTATTAAAGCTGAAAAAGCAGGTAGATTAAACGTAACAACTACTTTAGGTGATACAGATGGCGATGGCGACTATGATTTTCTTTATTCTTTAGGCGCTCGGTCCTTCAGTGTTTGGAATGGTAATGACGGAGCATTAGTATTTGATAGCAAAAATGAGCTTGATACCAAAGTAATTGCTGTCCCTAATCTTTATGATGATACAAGAAGTGACGATAAATCTGTAGAACCAGAGGGCATTACAGTGGGTACTGTTGGTAACAAAAAAGTAGCCTTTATTGGCATGGAACGTGTTGATGCGGTAGCCGTTTATGATGTTACTATTCCGACAAGCCCCATATTTTTACAAATTTTGAAATGCGGAGATGCTCCAGAAGGCGTATTATTTATTCCTGCGAAAAATAGCCCTACCCAAAAAAGTTTGCTAGTAGTTAGTAGCGAAAATGATGGTGTAATCAAGGTTTATAAGCCAAATACCCTATAATTTTACTGAGTCTCTAAATATTTTTTATTAAAACCATACGTTTAGTTAAGGCTAAAAGTATGGTTTTTTTTATTTATTGTAATTAATATCGCCCATAATTAAACCCATTCGATAAAGTTTTTGTTTTATATTTATACTGTGCAAAAAAAATAGCACTCAATTTTCATCAATTCCAACTTAAATATGATTGGCTATCGTTTTTCAGAATATATTCCTCAGGAAGCCGAAGACGGCAAAAAAGCCAAATTCGACCAGCTCTTAGACATTTTTAATCAACTAGTTACCATGACTGCCGGCAATGTTTCAGAGGCTTTAACATGGTTGACTTCGTTAGATAAACAATATAACCTTACTGATAATTCATATGGAATAGCCGATTTTATTGATGACTTGAAATCAAAGGGCTATATCAAAGAAGAAAAAAATGAAGAAGGTGAGGAAGAACCAATCCTTACTTCAAAAGGTGAGCAAAGTATCAGAAAGCAGTCGTTGGATGAAATTTTTGGTAAATTAAAGAAAACAGGCTCAAACGGGAACCATAGAACGCCCTATCAAGGTACTGGCGACGAAAACAATACCGACCGCCGAGAGTTTCAATTTGGGGATGCGATGGACCAAATCGCGATGACGGAATCTATCAGAAATGCACAAATCAATAATGGTGTAGAAAACTTTATGTTGACGGAAAACGACCTCGAAATCGTTGATAAGGAATATAAAGCCCAGACTTCTACCGTTTTGATGATTGATATTTCACATTCGATGATTTTGTATGGCGAAGACAGAATCACGCCTGCTAAAAAAGTTGCGATGGCAATGGCGGAGTTGATTATGACAAAATACCCAAAAGATACTTTGGATGTTATTGTTTTTGGGAATGATGCTTGGCAGATTCAAGTAAGAGATTTACCCTATTTAGAGGTTGGCCCATATCATACTAATACTGTGGCAGGGTTAGAACTAGCCATGGATTTATTGAGAAGAAGAAAGAATAAAAACAAACAAATTTTTATGATAACCGACGGCAAACCTACTTGCTTAAAAGAAGGGATTCGTTATTATAAAAATTCATTTGGCTTAGATAAAAAAATACTAAACAAAACGTTAACCTTAGCGGCGCAGTGTCGTCGTTTAAAAATTCCAGTAACAACTTTTATGATTGCTCGTGACCAATATCTAAAGGAATTTGTACAAGAATTCACTAAGATTAATAACGGACGGGCATATTATTCTTCATTAAAAGGACTCGGAGAGTTTATTTTTGAAGATTATGAAAAAAACAGAAAGAAAGATGTGAGGTAATTTAGCTATTAGCTTTGAGCGGTAAGCTTTGAGATTTGTTGTTAATTAGTTTGGAAGTGAAATGTTTTCAAATTAACACATCTTCAAATTTTCAAATCACTAACACGTCCTTAAATCCCAAAATTTCAGAAATCATGAATTTAAAACCAATTTATATAGCCGCTGAAAAGCACGAATCGTATCTTCAATGCATAGACCATGAGGCAAAAGCTAAAATTTTGCCCTATAGAGCGCAAGGAGAGGCATTTTCAAGAGAATCGTCTGTAGTAAAATCCTATGATGACGAGACTTATGCAGAAGCATATTCGGAAGTAATTAAATTGAAATTGAAAGGACAAAATATACAAAATAGAGATGTTCTAGGTTTTATTGCTAATCGCAGTTATGGTTCAGCAATTTTAAATAAAAAGAACCTCTCTCACTTAAAATAAATCTCATTTTTCATAAGATACAACAGCATAATGTCATACAAAACAATCGATTCAACAGAACTGTTAAATATTCACACACTCGGTCAATTAAAAGCATCAGGCTACCAACCAAAATCAATAAAGGATGAATTAAGGGATAACTTAATCGTTAAAATTAAAAATAAAGAGAATGTTTTTGAAGGAATTTGGGGCTATGAAGACACCGTGATTCCTGATATTGAAAGAGCAATACTTTCGCAACACCATATTAATTTGTTGGGTTTACGTGGACAAGCCAAAACACGTATTGCCAGATTGATGGTGAATTTATTAGACGAATACATTCCTGTAGTAAAAGGTTCAGAACTGAATGACGACCCTTTACAGCCTCTTTCGCGTTTTGCGAAAGATTTAATCGAAGAACACGGTGATTTAACGCCTGTTAGTTGGATGCACAGAAGTGACCGTTATACTGAAAAATTAGCTACGCCAGATGTATCGGTGGCCGATTTGATTGGAGATGCCGACCCAATTAAGGCTGCAACATTGCGTTTGCCTTATTCGGATGAAAGAGTAGTTCATTTTGGGCTAATTCCACGCTCGCACCGTTGTATTTTTGTAATTAACGAATTGCCTGATTTACAAGCGCGTATTCAGGTATCACTTTTCAATATTTTACAAGAAGGCGATATTCAAATTCGTGGTTTCAAGATTCGTTTACCGCTTGATTTGCAATTTGTATTCACGGCCAATCCAGAAGACTATACTAATCGTGGTTCAATTGTAACGCCGCTGAAAGACCGTATCGACTCTCAGATTGTTACCCATTATCCAAAAACATTGGAAATTGGGAAAAAGATTACGTTACAAGAAGCAAAATTAAAAGGCGAGCAAGAAGAATTAGTAACGACCAACCATATCATGGACGATTTGATTGAGCAAATTGCTATTGAAGCGCGTTCATCTGAATTTGTTGATGCTAAATCTGGGGTTTCAGCACGTATGACTATTTCTGCTTATGAAAACTTGATTTCTGCTGCTGAAAGACGTGCATTATTGAATGATGAAGACAAAACGTATGTACGTGTAGCCGATTTGGTTGGTGTTATTCCAGCGGTTTGTGGCAAAGTAGAATTGGTATATGAAGGCGAAGTAGAAGGCCCAGTAATTGTAGCACAAAACCTGATTGGAAAAGCTATCAGAACACAATTTCTGAATTTCTTCCCAGACCCTGAGAAAATCAAGAAAGCTGCTAAGGATAAAGCTGGCAAAAACCCTTATAAACCAATTATTGATTGGTTTATGGATGGCAATGTCATGGATATTTTAAATGATTGTTCTGACAAAGACTATTCAGCTCGTTTGCGCACGATAGAGGGCTTGGATGAACTCATCGAAAAAGTTTATCCAGCCATGCAAGGCAGAGAAAAGCTGTTCATGATGGAATTTGTACTACACGGACTATCTGAATTTTCTATTATCTCTAAAAAGAATCTTGAAAAAGGGCTTCAATTTAAAGATTTGACAGATTCACTGTTCGATTTGGACAAATTCAAATTTGATGATGACGAAGAAGATTATAAGTAAGTAACGTTAAAAAGACTTGGCAAAATTGCCAAGTCTTTTTATCTTGCATTAGCTAAACAAATTGCTATTTATGGTCATAGCAGATAAAATACCTCAGAAAATAGCGCGCGTACGCAAGCCCAAAGAGATTCCAGACGCTCTCGTTTATGAAATTATAGACGGGCGAAAACTGTATTATAAAGGTTATAAAGAAGTTCTATCCAAAAAGAAAAAAATTGAAGATATTATGGGAGCGAGTGGTTTACAATCATTTATAATCCAATATTTACTGGGAATCCTTTATAGAAATATCAGTTTAAATCAATATTATTTTCTTACAAATGAGATTGGTACTCATATAGAACACAAGACTAATTTATCGGGTGATATTTATATCATTGAAAAGAAAAACCTTCCTCCTACTAAAATCAATAATCATTATATTGATGTTCCTCCTAAAATTGCGATTGAAGTTGACATAAGAATTGACCTTTCTGATGAGAAAGATTTTGATTATACTTTTACAAAAACCAATAAACTCTTAGAGTTTGGCACAGAAAAAGTAATCTGGATTTTCACAAAAACACAGAAAGTGGTTATTGCTATGAAAGACGAGGATTGGATTATTAGAGATTGGAATAAAGACATTGAATTATTAGACGGACACCTTTTTAATATCGGAAATTACCTTAAAGAACAAGGTGTAACATTATAAAAGATTGATTTTTACTAATCACTTATTATCTAATCACTCTATTATGCCTTTGGATGTGCCTGTTCATAAATCTTCTTAATTTTCTCCATTGAATTATGCGTGTACACCTGCGTAGCTGAAAGCGATGAATGACCCAATAAATCCTTGATTGCGTTCAAATCGGCACCATTATTCAACAGGTGTGTAGCATAAGAATGTCGTAAAATGTGTGGTGATTTCTTAGCAAGTGTTGTTACTAATGATAAATACTTTTTAGTAATTCGTTGAATCATCACGGGATAACTCTGTTCCCCCTTGTCGGTCACAATCAAAAAATCATTACCTAAACATTCAGAATTTTTATACGATTGATAAGCTTGTATTAATGATACCAATTGCTGATTAATCGGTATTATCCTTTGCTTATTCCGTTTTCCCAATACTGTTAGGGTTCGGTTATAGAAATCAATATCTCGCTCTTTTAAATCAATCATTTCTGACAAACGCATTCCTGTGCCATACAATAGCTCTAAAACAAGTTTATCACGTACACCAGCAAAATCTTCTGTAAATTCCACATCATCCAGTAGCGTATCTAATTCTGTTTCACGGACAAAAGAAGGAATTGTTTTCTGGGTTTTCATGGCTGAAACCTTAAACATCGGGTCTTTTTCAATGATTTTCTTCTGCAAAAGAAATTTATAGAAGGTTCTGAGCGTAGCTATCTTTCTATTGATTGAACGATTCTCCACTTTAGCCTCTGCCAATGAAACTATCCACGAACGAATCATCTGAAAATCTGCCAATTGAGGATGTTGAAAATCATAAGATTTACTTAAATATTCAGTAAACTGCTTCATATCTGTTCGGTAAGCCGTAACTGTATGTTCACTACTGCGCTTTTCAAACTGAATGTATTTAATGAAAAAATCTATAATTTCTGGCATCGATTTTCTTGGAGGTTAATAGATTTAACAACAATCCTTTGTTAGTAATCGCTTTGAGTGAATAATTTACAACAAAGCTAGTCTAAAAACAAAAGCGTCTGAACAAACATTGTTTATTCAGACGCTTTTTTATAATGCTGACGGTTATCGGCTTAATTCACGATTAAATTGATAACAAAATACTTCTGTTATTTGGAAATAAATCAATCTATGAACTATGCTTCTTCGTTACCGTACATTCTTTGTTTGTATGAAGCACGAATGATTTCAGTACGACGACCAACTGATGGTTTTTCGAATGCCGCACGTTTACGAAGTTGCTTTACAACGCCAGTTTTTTCAAATTTTTTCTTGAATCTTTTTAACGCTTTGTCGATTGACTCGTTTTCTTTAATATTGATAATCAGCATATTATTTGTTTGTTTAAAATCTTTTTTTGTAATAGAGGTGCAAAGATAAAACTTACTTCTTTAAATGTCAAGTTATTTAAGCAATAATTGCCTGATTGACGAATAGTTGAATACTCATTTTGTACTCAAAATACTACTCAATCTTCAAATTTTCACAATTGATTATTTTGTTTTAATTATATTTACCTGATTCATAAAGGTTATATCTTTAAAATACTAAGTATAGAAAACCATTAATATCCTTTTGATAAAAATGTTTTAACCTACTTACATAGGGCGTTTAAGGAAAAAAGAGTCTTAGTTTTAATTTTAAGTGAGAATATAACCAAATACTGATTTTAAAAAATTTATCTCAAAAAAGGATAAACCATACATGGCAAATGGTTAGGTTTATCTTATTATTTATCTTATCCAATTAATCAAACTATGACATTATTTATTATTTTCTTGTGTATCGGTCTTTTGGTACTTCTCATTACTTGGGGAAAACTCAATCCCTTTCTCGCTTTCTTAATTGTTTCTATCGTTGCAGGTATCACAACTGGCATTCCACTAAGCAGTATCGGGAAATCTTTGCAAAAAGGTGTGGGCGATATGCTAGGCTCATTGATTATCGTCATTGCTTTAGGGGCAATGTTAGGAAAAATTGTTGCTGAAAGTGGCGCAGCCCAGAAAATTGCTTCTGTAATGATGAAAATTTTCGGCAGAAAATATATTCAATGGGGGTTGGTGTGTACTGGTTTCATCATCGGGATTCCATTATTTTATAATGTAGGCTTCGTATTGATGATACCATTAATTTTTTCAGTAGTTAATCAATATAAGTTACCTGCCGTATACATTGGTTTACCAATGCTGGCTTCTTTATCGGTTGCTCATGGTTTTTTACCTCCTCACCCCTCTCCTGCTGCCTTGGTTGCTCAGTTTAATGCAGATATGGGGCTTACGCTGGTTTACGGTATCATCATCGCCATTCCAACGATTATCATTGCGGGGCCTATTTTCTCTTTGACATTGAAAAAAATCCCTTCAACACCTTTAGAGACTTTCCAAAGCAAAACCCTTCCGGAAGACCAATTACCAAGTACTTTAAATAGCTTTTTAACGTCACTTTTACCTGTAATCTTATTAGCCTCTACAACATTGATGTCTACCTTCTGGAAAGGAAGTGAATCAATGAAATCATTCGGCGTATTCATTGCCGACCCTTCTATCGTTATGCTTATTTCGGTAATTGTAGCCACTTTTACTTTGGGAAGAAACATGGGTACTTCTATGAAGAACATTATGTCTATCTACACCGAAGCTGTAAAAGATGTATCGATGATTGTCTTGATTATTGGTGGGGCTGGTGCTTTAAAGCAAATCTTGATAGATGGCGGGGTAAGTAATGAAATTGCCATTATTCTAAAAACATTACCTTTAAACCCATTGATTTTAGGTTGGTTAGTAGCAGCTATCATTAGGGTTTGTTTGGGTTCCGCAACTGTAGCGGGACTAACAACTGCTGGGATTATGGCACCATTGGTGGCTCAATCTGGTGTAAACCCTAATCTAATGGTATTATCAATTGGTGTTGGTAGTTTAATGTTCTCGCACGTAAATGACCCAGGCTTCTGGTTATTTAAAGAATATTTTAATTTGAGTATCAAAAATACAATTAAGTCTTGGTCGATAATGGAAAGTATTGTTGCCGTTGTAGGCTTGGCTGGTGTATTAATTCTGAATGCTGTTATCTAATAATTTCCATACTGGTATTAGCAATAAAACATTGCTAATACCAGTAAAATTAAAATTCTAATTCTTTAATTGAAGCATCTGCCATCAACCTCTTTACCAACTTAGCGTGCTTAGTGGAACGCCCTCTAACAGACCAATTACTAACTAAAATATTGTTTCGGATAATTTGTTTTTCTCTTTTAGCAATCAGGTCACAGTCTTCAAAAATAGCTTCTAATTTAATAAAAGCATCAGGGGTATAATCGCAAATGATTCGATAAGCATGCGTGCGACCGTATCTTTCCATGATAACTTCTAACTTCACGAAAAGTCCAAGTACTACATATACGACACTCGTTCCTAAGAAAGACAACAGGATATGTCCGTCGCCAATAGCCATTCCTAAAGATGCTGTTACCCAAATAATTGTTGCGGTAGTAAGCCCTTTTACTCGGTCATCCATTTTGAAAATCACGCCCGCTCCCAAAAAACCTATACCAGTTACCACATTGGCAGCAATACGGTCTGGAGAAGTATTGACACCCATTTTCTCTGATAAAATTGTATAAATGGTACAACCTACCGAAATCAAGGTAAAAGTTCGTAAACCCGCTGATTTACTTCTATATTCTCGTTCAAGACCAATCAAAGCCCCTACACCTGTAGATGCTAATATTTTGATGAAATCATCATTATAAAAAATATGTTGTAATAGAATTTCTATATCATCCATTTTTAGATAACATTTTATGTGCTTTTCTCTTTTTAGAAGTACGGTGTTTATAGTCGTTTGATAACACACTAATATTACCATCTACTTCTAAAATCGCTAAATCTACTTTTTCTACTTTTTCAACGCCGTGTTCACGAATAGCGGCATGAAGTTCGTCCAAAGTTAATCCAGATTTTTCTAAGGCATTCTCTTTTATTTCCCCTTGATAAACCAACATGAGGGGTTCACCTTGAATTAATTTGCTAATAGACTCGTGTTTGAACATTACCTTTTTCAAGACAAAGTTCATGACAAACAAACTGCCTGCGGCGGCAAAGCCTCCTAAAAGCGAGGTATCGTCTCCGACCATCGCATTTTGAACGGCATTAGAAATTAGCAAGATAAAGACTAAATCAATTACAGATAATTGAGAAAGCTCTTTTTTGCCAAACAAACGAATAGCCGCTACGATAAATACGTAAACGGCTATTGATTTTAAAGAAATAATAAGAAAATTCATTGTGAAATACGGCAAGCCATCAGCTTTGAACCTTTAATTAATATCATCTAGTACAATAAATGTCCTTTAATAAACTGACTTATTTATAACTTATCGGTTGCCATTACCATTCCAAGGTTCAAACGGGCTACAATATCATGGATTTTTGTCAAATCCTGAACTGTTCTATCTTTGGCTATTCTCAAAATTACGGTTTCAGAGCCTTTCTTTTTGGCTTCATCACCAAGGTATGTTTCCAGTTCTTCAAAAGGAACTGGATTATCATCTACAAAATAATTGTTGTTTTCATCAACTGTCAATCTGATATTTTCTTTCGTTGCCGTTTGTTGGGCGGTTGACGATTCTGGTAATAACAACTTGATGGCATCTGGACTAGCCAAGGTTGAAATCATCAAGAAGAACATCATCAAGAAAAAAAGTATATCTGCTAATGCGCCAGTTTCTACTTCAGATTGTTCACGAGTACGTTTTCTTATATTCATATATTTTCAACAATGAAGAATGAATGCTTAATTTTTGCAATCAGCCATTAAAAATTATTTAGTTGATGCTGGTTTATGCAAAATGTCTAAGAAATCAATCGCTGTAACTTCCATTTTATTCACAGCACGATCAATCATCGTAGTAAGAATGGTATAGAAAAAGTAAGCGATAATACCCACCATCAAACCTGTTGCCGAAGTAACCATTTTCTCGTAAATACCACTTGCAATAGTACTAATATCAATTTTATTGGCTACTGAAATATTATGGAAAGTACGAATCATCCCTGAAACAGTACCCAAGAAACCGAACATAGGGGCAATTTTAGCAATAGCTGAAAGAAAACCAAGGTTTTTTTCCATGTTATAAATCTCTACTCTTGCCGTATTTTCAATGGCTGTTTCTATATCACGAATAGGCGACCCTAAACGGTTCAATCCTTTTTCTAAGAGTCTAGCAATCGGGAATTGTGAGTTTTTACAATAAGCAATAGCCCCTTGTACATTGCCTACATACAACATTTCACGGATTGAAAACAAAAAGTTATTATCAAGTTTGGCAGTTTTACGGATATAAAAATATCTTTCCAAAAATAAAAATAAGGCAATAGCAAACAATATAAAAATTGGAATCATTACCCAACCTCCTTTTTCCAAGAGGTTCAAAATATTCATTTCTTGGTCAGCTTTTGTCGCTCCATTAGCAAGCGAAGTAGTTACAGAGTCTGGAGAAATAACGTTAGTTTGTAATAGGATACTTAGAAAGATCTGCATAGCTTTTACGGATTACGAAGAGTCAAGTTTAAAATTTGAGCTTGAATCGTTGAAAAAAAATGTTGGAGATTAATTAATTTTTAACAAGTTTAACGAAAAAAAATGACTTATGTGATATGCCTTATCTGAAAATTATTGGTTAATCAATAGCTTATAAAACCTTAAAATTCTCAGTATTAAAACATTATACAACTGTATGTTAGCAGGTATATAGGTCAGTTTTTTTCTTTAAAATGAGTGAAGTGCAAGCTGTTTGCTCAGTATTCCCTCCTTTAACGCAAAGTTCGATACTTTTATTTGATGAATATCATAACGTTTTAATACAAACTCTATCAAACAAACTGCTACTACAATCATATCTACCCGAAGTTCTATCATTCCAGCCAGCGCCATTCTTTCATCATGATTAGCCGAAACTATTTTCAAAAATGAATCATAAAATTCGGCAATGGGCAGGTCAAAAGAAACCTGTTCTGTGGGTGGTAAATGCCCAAAGGTCTTCATGAAATATAAGTCAATCAGGGTTTCGAATGATCCTGCTGAACCAATGACACAAATTGGTGCGTATTGATGCACAGCATTAGTTAATGGTAGCAATTTTTCTTCTAAATACTGCTTCAATAATTGTACTGAACGCGGTGTGATAGGGTCTGAAAGGAAAAACTTATCCATCAATCTTTGTCCACCTATTTCAAAACTCTGTTTCCAAAAAACTCTATCATGATTACAAATGATAAATTCAACCGACCCGCCACCAATATCAATAATCAACGACGTTTCTTTTCCAATCTGTGTCCCTAACTTTACGCCTTCATAAATCAATGCGGCCTCTTCTTCACCAGAAATCACATTGATACTGATGCCAGTTTCTGTAAATATTTCTTTACAAAATTCTTCTCCATTCCTTGCATTGCGAACAGCGCTAGTGGCAGTAGCAAAAATATTTTCAGTAGCTACTTCTTCATGAGTTAGTTTTTCCTGAAAGTACTTTAATGCTACAATGGCTCTTTGGATGCCTTCTGGCGTAATTACTCCAGATGAAATCCCTCCTAATCCAATTTTGGCGGCATAACTATCTTCATGTATCTTTTGGTATGAACTGCCTTCTTGGGCTACAATCAGTAGCTGAAAAGTATTTGTCCCTAAATCTATAAACGCTTTCTTTATCACTTTGTAATTGATTCTGATGATTTGGATTTACCTTTGTAACACAAATGTACATGAATGTTTTTATGTTAAAATTATTGTGATTCAAGAACCTAAAAATATCCTAATCACTGGCATTACTGGCTTGGTGGGTAGTTTTGTAGCTAAGCGATTCTTAAAGGCTGGCTATCAAGTAATTGGCTTAAA
Organism: Arcicella sp. GW458-12-2-14-TSB2; assembly: GCF_059423785.1. NCBI lineage: Bacteria > Pseudomonadati > Bacteroidota > Cytophagia > Cytophagales > Flectobacillaceae > Arcicella > Arcicella sp. GW458-12-2-14-TSB2. The sequence continues at coordinate 20,406 of NZ_JBWKYN010000014.1, forward strand.
AAGAAGTACAAGCGACTTATCACTCATCAAAGAAATAGCTTCTGAAATCACTTGGAAAGATGGTGATATTTTGGATGTAATGTTTTTAGATGAATTAATGAGGGAGGTTGATTTGGTTGTACATGCTGCGGCAATTGTATCTTTTGCACCCAAAGACCGCGACATTATGTTTAAAACCAACATTGAAGGTACAGCCAATATTGTGAATAGTTGTATTTCGCATGGTGTAGAAAAAATATGTTTCGTTAGTTCAGTAGCGGCTATAGGCAGAAAAATTCCTATTGAAGCCAAGCATGAGTCTATCATTACGATTGATGAAAAAGCAACTTGGGAAGAAAGTCCATTGAATTCTAATTATGCTAAATCTAAATACTTGGCTGAAATGGAAGTCTGGCGAGGCTTTTCGGAAGGTTTGGCATCAGTGATTGTAAATCCTTCATTGATTTTAGGAGAAGCCGACTGGGGTAAAAGTAGTACGCAATTATTCAAATATGCGAATGAAGAACATTCTTTCTATCCTAAAGGCACCCTAAATTACGTAGATATCGTAGATGTAACCGAGAGTATTTTCCAGTTAATGACTTCAGATGTTTCTGGAGAAAGGTTTATTTTAAATAGTGGTTATGTTTCTTACAAAGATTTCTTTGAAAAAGTAGCCACCTTACTCAATAAAAAGCCTCCTAGAAAGTTAATAAGTAAATTTTTAACTGCCATTATTTGGCGGGTAGAAGCAGTAAGAAGTTATTTCACAGGAAAGGCTCCGTTAATTACCAAAGAAACGGTTTTGACATCAAGTCATCACTTTTATTATGCCAATGATAAAGTAAAAAACCAATTAGGTTTGAAATTCAAGGACTTGGATGAAACCTTAAACCGTATTTGTTTTGTTTTAAAAGCTAAATACATAGATAATACTAAATAGTTTTTAAATTAATAGTGTAGTAACAATGCTAGAAAGTATCGTAAAAATGTTTCATAAAAAGCTAAAATTATCCTATGATATATGTTAGTTAAATATAGAAACTAAGATGAATGTTACTATTCCAATTTTGGTAAATTAAAAGTTTTTTTATTATCTTAGCAATAAAGAGAGTTTGGCATAACCTAAAACATTTATCAATAATGTTGATAAATATTTTTCCAGCCACTGATAAACATCACCTCACCCCCTGCAATCAAATGATGGAACAAGATTTTGAAGACCGCCAAGAAGAGACACTGCATTCAGTGAGGCGTTTTGAGTCTATGCTCAAACGTAGGGAGAATTCTTTCTTTGACCTTGATACTTACGAGCAAATCGTTGAGCATTATATGGAAGAAGGTAAGATAGAAGATGCCATGCAAGCCTGTGACATTGCCCTTGAACAATATCCATATTCTTTAGAATTGATGCTCTGTAAGGCAGAATTACTAGCCAACCAAGGCAAGCATGATGAGGCCTTGGAAGTAGTAACGCAAGCTGAGATTTTCAATCCTTCGGATAGCGATACCATTTACCTGAAGAGTACTATTTATAACCTGAAAGGTGATTACCAAACTGCCATAGAACTCTTAACAGAGATTTTGGACATTGCCGAAGAGCGTGACGAAGTATATTTCCATATCGGTTTGGCTTATCAAAGCTGGGGTAAGCACCACAATGCTGTGGCCGCTTTTAAACAAGCGATTGAAGCCAACATCAAGAATGAAAATGCGCTATATGAGCTAGCCAATAGTCTGGACGAGATTGGTAAATTGGAAGAATCTCTGCCTTACTATCAGCAGTTTATTGATACTGACCCGTTCTCTGAAAATGCTTGGTACAATATTGGAATCGCTTATTCTAAGCTTGCAAAGTTTGAAGAGGCTGCCGATGCTTATGAATATGCCATTGCCATCAATGACAAATTTTCATCTGCTTATTTCAATCTAGGGAATTCGTACATGAATTTAAGCAATTGGCAAAAAGCGGAAGAGAATTATCGTTATTGTTTGGAACACGAAGACATTAGTCCCGAAGTGTATTGTTGCTTAGGGGCTAGTATTGAACGTCAAGAACGATTTTCAGAAGCCATCCATTATTACAAATATGCTATCCAGCTTGATGCTGAATGGGATGACGGGTATTTTGGTGTAGGCATTTGTTTGTGCGAAATGAAAAGATGGATAGAAGCTATTCATTTTATCAAAAAAGCACTGAGCCTTGATGACCAAAATGCTTATTACTGGTTAGCCTTGGCTGATGCTGAAACAAACTTAGGGAATATTACTTCTGGCATGGAAGCCTATCAAAAATCAGCTGAATTAGAGCCTATTAATCCAGAAGCATGGATTAAATGGTCAGCATTGGTTCATGAACAAGGTGATTTTGATTTAGCGGCTGAACTAATGGTATCTGCTATTGATATTATGCCCGAAGAAGCTGAATTGTATTACAGAGCATCTATCTATTTAATTAAGGCAGGTAAATACCAAGAAGCCTTTAATTATTTAGAAACAGCTTTGGTGCTTAGCTATGAAGGGCATGAATTAATGTTTGAATATTTCAAAAGCTTAGAAACACAAAAGACAATATTCAGGATTATTGAGCAATACAAAAAATAAAAGGCTAATCATAAAAAAGCAGGCTTTCAAATATTGAAAGCCTGCTTTTTTGTTGGAAAGTATTTGATACTATGCACAGAATTCGTCAAAAACCATTTCCAAATGTCCTGCAATCATTTCAGCCGAACGACCTTCGATGTGGTGACGTTCTACAAAATGAACCAATTCACCATCTTTAAACAATGCTACTGATGGAGAAGATGGAGGATAAGGTAAATGATATTCACGAACTTTTTGAGTCGCTTCTTGGTCAACACCTGCAAAAACTGTCACTAAATGTTCTGGTTTTTTAGCAGAGTTCCAAACAGCTTCTTTTACACCTGGACGAGCAGTACGAGCTGAACAACCACAAACTGAGTTGATAAATACCAACGTTGTTCCTTTTTCAGCCAATACTTGATCAACTTCTGTAGCTGATTTTAATTCTGTAAATCCTCCTTCTACGATGTCAGCACGCATTGGAGCTACTAAATGTTCTGGGTACATAATATAAAGTTTGAAAATTTGAAAAATAGTCAATTTGAAAATTGTCCTTCAAAGAAACACTTCAAATATGATTTTGTCTTGTAATAAAAAATATACCTAATGACACGCAATCATTAGTGCGGCAATCTGATTAAAAACACAATTACATAAAACCGAGTTCCAATTTGGCCGACTCAGACATCATGTCTTGTGAATATGGGGGATCAAAAGTTAATTCAACACTTACATCTGTTACACCTTCAATCTCACGAATTTTCTGCTCGATTTCAACAGGAATGGCCTCAGCCGATGGGCATGAAGGTGATGTTAAAGTCATCAAAATGTAAATATTGTTTACTGGAAAAATTTTAATATCGTAAATCAATCCTAGTTCATATACATCCACAGGAATTTCTGGGTCATATACGCCCTTTAATGCTCTGATTACCTCTTCTTTTAAATCTACTTCCGACATGATTTCTATCAATGATTATGAATTCTTACTATTTATTTTCTGAAAAACTAAGCCTTCAACCCGTAAGCAATAGCATAATTTTTCATTTGCTTTACCATTGAAGCCAACCCATTTGAACGGGTTTGAGCTAAATGCGAAGTCATTCCAATTTTATCAATAAAATACAAGTCAGCAGCAGTAATTTCTTCGGGAGTATGACCAGATAATACTCTGATTAACATATTCACCAAACCTTTTACGATGATTGCTTCAGAATCTGCTTCAAACAATAATTTATTATCTTCAAATTTAGCATTCAGCCAAACTCTACTTTGGCAACCCTTGATGATATTATCTTCTGTTTTTTGCTCTTCTGGCAAACCTTTTAACTTTTTACCCAAATCAATGATGTATTCATATTTATCTGCCCAATCGTCAAAAAGTGCAAACTCATCAATGATTTCGTCTTGTGTTTCGTTGATAGTCATAAATTATTTTGAATAATTTGTAAACAAGTTGATGCCCATTTACAAATTATAATAACATTTTCTTTACTCGATGAATACCTGCCACTAATCTATCAATCTCCTCTATCGTGTTATAAACCGCAAAAGAGGCTCTTGAAGTTCCAAGTAAATTAAATCTTTGCATCAAAGGTTGTGTACAGTGATGCCCCGTTCTTACGGCTATTCCTTGGTTATCAAGCAATACGCCAATATCTTGGTGATGTATTCCATCAATCACAAAGCTCAATACAGACACTTTTTTCTTAGCTTGACCGATAATTCTCAATCCTTCAATCTCAGATAATTGCTCGGTTGCATAGCTCAACAACATATCTTCATGTGCTGCGATGTTCTCTCTTCCCAGCGCATTAGCATATTCTAACGCTGTTTTTAGTGCTACTACATCCGCAATATTAGGCGTACCTGCTTCAAACTTATAAGGCAATTCGTTATAAGTAGTTTTCTCGAAGGTAACATCCTTAATCATTTCACCACCACCCATGTATGGAGGCATAGCATTCAAGAGTTCTTTTTTGCCATACAAAGCACCCATACCTGTTGGTCCGTATAATTTATGAGCCGAAAACGCATAAAAATCAGCATCCAAATCCTGCACATCTATGTTAAAATGTGAGGTAGCCTGAGCGCCATCAATTAATACTTTAGCACCATATTCGTGGGCTAAAGCAATAATTTCTTTTACAGGATTGATTGTTCCCAATGAATTAGACACATGGTTTACCGCTACTAGTTTTACTTTCTCAGAAAGTAAATTTTCATACGCTTCCATATCCAATTCTCCTTGTTCAGTGACAGGAATCACTTTTAGTGTTATTCCTTTTTCTTCACAAAGCATTTGCCAAGGCACAATATTGGAATGGTGTTCCATGCCCGACACAATAATTTCATCGCCTTCTTTGATAAATTTCCTACCAAAAGTACTTGCTACCAAATTAATTCCTTGGGTAGTTCCTGAAGTAAAGATAATTTCTTCCGTAGAAGACGCACCCAAAAATTCACGAACGGCTTCTCTTGAAGCTTCAAAGTCACGCGTAGCTCTTTCCGCTAGTGTGTGAATCCCTCTGTGAATATTGGCATTATCAAAATTATAATAATGAGCAATGGCATCAATAACGGCTGTTGGCTTTTGCGTAGTAGCAGCGTTATCAAAATAAACCAATTTCTTTCCATTAATTTCTTGTTCAAGAATAGGGAAATCAGCTCTTATTTTTTGTATATCTAAAATATCGGTCGTTATCATGGTTTCAATGGTGCTTTTTTTGCTTTAGCAAATCATCTTTCCAGCATTTCACCTCAACAAATGTTATGGTAAAATACTACTCTCCTGCGTATATTATCCCTGATAAATCTTATCAATAATCAATTCCTGTAAATATTCTTTAATCGCAGGAATTTGCATTTTATCAATCACTTCCTGAGCAAAAGCCAACATCAATAATGCTCTTGCTGAATCTTTTGAAATACCACGTGCTTGCATATAGAACAAAGCATCTTCATTCAATTGACCAGTAGTAGTACCATGTGAACATTTTACATCATCCGCCCAGATTTCCAATTGTGGCTTCGTGTTCATCGAAGCATTTTCAGACATCAATACGTTTTTACAAGATTGAAAAGCGTTTGTTTTCTGAGCGTCCTGACGAACAAATATTTTACCATTGAAAACCCCTACTGAGTTGTCTTTCAAAATACCTTTATACAACTCGTGCGATTCTGAATTTGGCTTAGCGTGGTCTACAACAGTATGATTATCAATATGCTGTTTTTTGTTTGGAATGTATAAGCCAAACATATTTGCTTCTGCATATTCACCATCAATTTTGATATTCAAGTTATTACGTACAAAACCACCATTGGCAGTTACTGTATTGGCAGTAAAAACTGATTTACCAGCTTGAAGTACCGATGTAGTACCAATGTGATAAGCTTTATCAGATTCGTTTTGAACTTTGTAATAGTGAACGTTTGCTTCTTCTTCTACCACAAATTCTGTTACAGCATTGGTAAACGAAGAATTATCACCCAATGAACGATAAGCTTCTGCAATTTGTACTTGTGAACGTTTGCCTACAACAATCAAATTTCTTGGTTGTGATGCTACATTTACATTACGGGCATCAGCGATGAATCTTAAAATAACTGGTTGTTCTACTATTTTATTAGCAGGAACATGCACAAAAATTCCGTTGTGAGCAAAGGCAGTATTCAATGCCGTGAAAGCATTGCTTGCTGAATCAGAATATTTATTAAAATACTGTTCAACTAATGCAGGCTCTTGTTTAACAGCCTCTGCAAAAGTTAAAATTTGTAATTCTGAACTTGGACTTACAATAGAAGAAAGCTCGGCATTGTAAACACCATTTACAAAGTAAAGTATATTACCTTCAAGATTAGGAATAGAAGAATCCGCTACATCTTGCGCTGAAAAATCAGAAGGAGCATTGAATTCAAATGCTTGATTAATCAAGTTTTTGACATTAGAATACTTCCATTCTTCGTGTTTTATCGTCGGAAAACCCAAGGTTTCAAACGTTTTCAAGGCTTGTTGACGAACTTGATGAACAGGAGATTTTGCTTCTCCATTCATGCGTCCTTCAATGGCTTGAAAGTCTGAAATCAATTGAGCCTTTAATGAATCTTTATTATCCATGTTAATAATTGATATTGATGCAGTATCGGTTGCCCAATGCGCAATAAAAATCTCTATTCAATTAAGCGATTGTTTCACCCAATTCTTCAGCATCTACTTCTGCCTTAATCCAGTCGTAACCTCTTTCTTCTAATTCTAAAGCTAATTCTTTAGTACCAGATTTTACGATACGTCCTTTGTATAATACGTGAACAAAATCAGGAACGATATAATCTAACAAACGTTGATAGTGAGTAACTACAATCACAGCATTGTCTGGAGATTTCAATTTGTTTACTCCTTCTGCTACGATACGAAGTGCATCAATATCAAGACCTGAATCTGTTTCATCCAAAATGGCTAATTTAGGTTCAAGTACCGCCATTTGGAAAATTTCATTTTTCTTTTTCTCACCACCAGAAAAACCTTCGTTCAAAGCACGGTTCAACAAAGATTGGTCAATATTTACATAAGCCATTTTCTGTTTGAACATCTTTAAAAACTGCACGGCATCCATTGGTTCTTCACCACGATATTTACGAATCTCGTTAACAGCCGTTTTCAAAAAGTTGGTTGTTGAAACCCCTGGGATTTCAACTGGATATTGGAAAGCCAAGAAAACACCTTCTGCTGCACGTTCCTCAGCTGCTAATTCTAATAAATCTGTTCCGTTAAAATCTACGCTTCCAGCAGTTACTTCGTAATCTTCGCGTCCTGCTAATACTGAAGCTAAAGTACTTTTACCAGAACCGTTTGGTCCCATGATTGCGTGTACTTCACCCGCTTTAACTTCAAGATTAATTCCTCTGAGGATTTGCTTCTCCCCAATTTTTGCCTGTAAATTGTCTATTTTGAGCATTTTATCTATTAATTTCTAAACCTTGATTTATGGGGTACAATTGTTTCGTTAGTTTAATAATTCCCAAATGGAGAAATCAAACACAATTTTCCCAATCATGATACAAAATTAAATATTGTATTTTTTAAATACTACACTTTATTTAGAACAACTCTAAGTAATTGAAAAAAGTTTGCTTATTACTATATTTTTAGCCTTTTATTAAGAATAAAATCTCAAGATGAAGTTTAAAATCAAGATGAACTGTTCAAAACTCATATTATTTTCTAAAAAAATTATTCATTAAAAACAGGGTTTAAATTCAATAGGGTATGTTTTCAAAATTACCTTTCAAAACAGGCTTGACATTGCTAAAAAATTATGAGTACTTGCGAGAAATCAGATTTTATTAATCATTGTTTATGGAAAATCTCATCCAAGTTTCTTCTGAATTAGGCACACTTAGGCGATTGCTCATTCATAGTCCAGATAGCGGTTTAGGGAAAGTAGTGCCTTCAAAAGCACAAGACTGGCTTTTTGAAGACATTGTGCATTTAGATACAATGCGTCGTCAGGAATATGATTTTTATGTAAAAACCTTGCTCTATTTTCTTGACCCTGATAAAATTAAAGGTAAATTAGCTGCTATTGATGCTGATAAAGACCGTAACTTCTTTAAACCCGACCATCCTGAATATTTCAATTCAGATAAAGTAATAGAACTTCAAAAATTATTATCTGATATTTTAGAGGATAATTTAGTGAGGATGAAGCTAGTAGCGGCGGCCTGTGCGATAGAGAAAGAATGGTATAGCACGCATGATGAACTATACAACCTCCCTCCTATCGAATTAGCAAAAACCTTGATTTCGGGTAGTACGCCTTCCGGAGAAATGCTTTTCCCGCCTATCCCTAATTTTATTTTTACGCGTGATATTGGCATTACGATTAACAACCATATTTTACTGAATCGTCCCAAAAAACAAGCCCGTACACGTGAGGCTTTATTGGTTCAGTATATCTTCTTCAATCATCCCATTTTTGAAGATGTTCGCAAAAATCTTATCGAAATACCCGATAACGAAACGCTTTTCTTGTTACCAGAATACGAAGCTAACGAAGCACAAACGACGTTGGAAGGGGGCGATGTAATGATGGTAGCCAAAAATCATTTATTGATTGGCATTTCAGAAAGAACCACCGTAAATGCGGCTAAGCAAGTCATTAAGATTCTGTTTGAAAAGAAGATAGTAGATAAAATTACATTGGTCAAAATCCCGAACAAACGTGATTATATGCATATTGATACCGTTTTTACGCAAGTAAAACGTAATATGTGGGTATTGTTGGGTTCGTTGGCTAAACCACAACTACAAGCAGAAGATGAGGTGTTGATTAAAGCAGGCTTGTTACCTTCCAAAAAAGCAGAACAAGTACATATCGTTCAGTTCCGTCGTGGAGAGGCACATGAGCCTCGTGAAATAGCTAGTTTAGAGGAGTTATTAACCGAAATTTCTATTTACGACCTCGGTGTTCAACCCTTAGATGTGAAATTTATCTATTCTGGTAATAATGAATTTCCTTTTGGCGCCCGAGAACAGTGGACAGACTCTTGTAATTTACTGGCTGTAAAAGAAGGGGTTGTGATTGGCTATGATAGGAATGATAAAACCCTTGAGGCTTTTAGAGAAATGGGGTTTGAAACCATCAAAATGGAAGATTTATTAAATGATTTTGAATCAGGAAGGCGTTCGCCCGAAACGGTTCAAAATACCTTTATTATGCTTCCATCGGCTGAGTTATCCAGAGCAAGAGGTGGCTCGCACTGTATGTCGATGCCCATTTTAAGAAGTGAACTATCATCGTAAATTGATTAAGCCATGCAAAATCAGACTACTGCTCATATTTTAATGATTCGTCCTGTTCGTTTTGGTTTTAATGAACAAACTGCCACTTCCAATGCTTTTCAAAACCAAGCTTTTGGCAAAGAAACACAAGCAACTTCACAAGAAATTGCCTTAAAAGAATTTGATGAAATGGTGGCACAGCTTCGAAAAGCTGGTGTAGATATCATTGTTGTGGAGGATACCGCAAACCCACACACGCCTGATTCTATTTTCCCTAATAATTGGATTTCATTTCATAGTGATGGAACAGTTATCCTCTATCCAATGCAGGCTGAAAACAGACGCTTAGAACGTAGACAGGATATTATCAATAGCCTTCAAGAAAGATTTTATGTGAACAAAAGAATCGATTTATCTTCTTTTGAAAAGGATAATAAATTCTTGGAAGGAACAGGTTCAATGGTGCTCGACCGCAAGAATAAGATTGCCTATGCCTGTATTTCGCCTAGAACTAATCAGGATGTATTGTCAGAATTTAGTGCAAAAACAAATTATACAATAGTGTCTTTTGAAGCGGTAGATGGCAATGGGAAACAGATTTATCATACCAATGTATTGATGTGTGTAGGGGATATGTTTTCGGTGGTATGTTTAGATGCTATCAAAAATTTAGATGAGCGACTTACCTTACGAAATGCCTTAGAACAACATGGTAAAAGAATCATAGAAATATCGTTGGAACAGATGAATAACTTTGCTGGTAATATGTTAGAAATAAGGAGTTTGCAAGGTGATAAAATTTTAGTAATGTCTGATGCAGCTTATTATTCACTAACACCTAAGCAAATTGCTACGCTTGAAGATTATACCACTATTCACCATTTTGACTTATCGATGATAGAAGGAAATGGCGGAGGGTCTGCTCGTTGTATGATGGCTGAAGTACATTTGCCTTTGAAATAAATTGTATTTTATCTCAATATTGGATTCAATACAGCGTGCTTTCTATGAACTTTCCGATTAACTTTGCCGTTATAAAGATTAAAATAGGAAATAATTTTCATAAAGATATGGTAACCATCACAGAAATAGCAGCTAACAAAATCATAGAATTGCGTCAGAAAGAAGGACTTACGAGCGACTTTAACGTTAGAGTTGCTGTGGAAGGCGGAGGATGTTCTGGATTAATGTATAATCTTGATTTTGCTTCTCAACCGCAAACTACTGATATGGTGTTTGAAGACAAAGGAGTAAAAATCATGGTTGATAAAAAATCGATTTTATACTTAGCAGGGACAGAACTTGACTTTTCAGATGGCTTGAACGGTAAAGGTTTTCAATTCAAAAACCCTAATGCTACCCGTACTTGCGGATGTGGCGAAAGCTTTTCAGTTTAAAAACCAAATTTTCGCTTTTGCTTTGTGGGGATTGTTTTAGCATTTGAAATAGTCTCAGAGATAGCTTTCATCGTTATTTCTGAGACTATTCCTTTTAAGCACTCCGGGTCTTTTGAAAGAAGCTGTTTAATTTCTTCATAACTTCTTTCTTGAATTTTAGAACAATCAATAAATGAATCGTGGTCGATAAATCCATGATTCTTGGCATCAATTGGTACATGAAGACCCTTCAAATCCTCTGTTTTGAATACATTTGGATTAATTTCTGAATTAATAAAAACCGTTCCAAGTAAAACTTTATCGCTCGAAAAACCCACAATGATAAATCGTTTAATTTTAGGTGGTTTAGTATCCTTTACGAATACTCTAATAATTGCACCTTTTTGAACATTTCTTTCAGCAAAATCATCTCGGTACGACTGCGGAAAGAAGTCGCTTAAATCCGTCATACAAAAGATAAATTTTCATTTTCTACTAAAAAAGAAATATATTGAAGCATTTCTTTACTTGCTCCACCCGATTCAGCAATGTCTAAAACATCCATTTCATCATTTATATTGGCTCTATTCCAAGCCAAATCATGTGACTTTTCAGATAATTCATTAAAAGACAAGTACTTGTTTTTTTCTAATGATTCATCCAAACATTCCAACTCAGATTCAGAAATCCCCTCAATATCAGGGTCAACTTTGGCAACAATAATTTTATCCGCCTTCACCTCAAAGTAGTCAGAAAAGCTAATGTTATTTTTAACAATTCCATCTATTAATTTACCCAAGCCACTTCTAATATTGCCTAATTCATTGTAAATAGTAGAAGGAACTGGTCCATGTTTCATTGCAATATAACTATCTCCAACGATGGGGCGACCAAACCTAACCAAATGTTCTTGCTCTGCAAAATACAAAATTTTAAAGACACGAAGAAAGTCTGCTCTCTCCAATTTTTTAGTAATGTACAACAAAACAGAAGTACATTTCTCTCTATCGAATTTGAATTGTTGCATAATTCTATCATATTTTATTGATAATACAAATCTAAAAAGAAAACTTTAAATTCATTTATATACTATCCTTATCTTAAACAATTAATATTTTTAATTAATTCTATTGAATTAAAAAATTAAACCACCCAATTATACTCTCAAAATAATCTAATATTTTCATGAAAATTCATAATTTTGCTTTGCATTTAAAAATTTGTTTATGATTTACTCAAGAATCGTAGGTATCGGACATTACGTACCTGAAAATATTATCAGCAATCAATATTTAGAAACTTTAATGGACACCTCCGACGCTTGGATTACCGAACGAACTGGTATTAAAGAACGTAGATATTTTACAGCTGGCAAAGATACCAATGCTTCAATGGCCACCGAAGCAGCCAAAATAGCGATAGAACGCGCTGGAATTACACCAGAAGATATTGACTTTATTGTATATGCGACCATCACACCCGATTATTATTTCCCAGGTCCTGGGTTTGTGATGCAGAGAGAATTAGGGATACAAAGTGTGGGGGTATTAGATATCCGCGATCAATGTTCTGGTTTTATTTATGCGTTATCGACTGCTGACCAATTCATTCGCTCGGGGATGTATAAAAATATCTTGGTGATTGGTGCTGAGGTGCAATCTACTTTCCTAAACCCTACTAACGAAGGCAGAGGCGTTGCCGTAATTTTTGGTGACGGTGCGGGTGCGGTAGTATTACAAGCCACTGAGGATGAAAACCATAGAATACTTTCAACGCATTTGCACGCTGATGGCAGATATGCAGAGGATTTATATGTAAAAGAACCAAGTAGTAGTAGCAGTGGGGGCAGATTCTTTGATAATCTAGTAAAAGACAAAAACTCAGGTGATGTTATCATGAATGGTAATGCCGTTTTCAAGCATGCTATTGTGCGTTTTCCAGAAGTAATACGTGAAGCATTAGATAAAAATGGACTTAAACCTGAGGAGATAGATTTATTGGTGCCACATCAGGCTAATTTAAGGATTTCAGAATATGTTCGTCAACAGATGGGGCTTTCGGAAGATAAAGTAATGAACAATATTCAAAAATATGGCAATACTACCGCTGCTTCTATTCCAATAGCCCTTTGCGAAGCATGGGAAACTGGGCGAGTAAAGGATGGAGATTTAATTTGTCTCGCTGCTTTTGGTAGTGGCTTTACTTGGGGTTCAGCCTTAATTAGATGGTAATAAAAAAGCCTCAAACTAACGTTTGAGGCTTTTTTATGTTTATTTCTTTTCGAATTCTCTGTGATTTGCCATTTTGAATAAATCCTCTTTCGATAAAGATTTGAAATATTCATAGGTAATCTTCAAGCCTTCTGAACGACTCACTTTTGGTTCCCAACCTAAAATAGCCTTCGCTTTTGTAATATCTGGTTTACGTTGCTTAGGATCATCTGTTGGTAATGGTAATGAGATTAACTTTTGCTCTGTTCCTGTCAATTTGATGATTTCTTCTCCGAATTCTTTGATAGTGATTTCATCTGGATTACCAATATTTACTGGTTGTGCATAATCACTCAATAACAAACGATAGATACCTTCAACCAAGTCATCTACATAACAGAATGCTCTTGTCTGTGAACCATCTCCAAACATCGTTAAATCTTCGCCTCTTAAAGCTTGACCGATGAATGCAGGCAATACACGGCCATCATTCAGACGCATTCTTGGGCCATAAGTATTGAATATACGTACAATTCTTGTCTCTAAACCATGAAAAGTATGATATGCCATCGTCATTGCTTCTTGGAAACGTTTCGCTTCGTCATAAACACCACGAGGGCCAACTGGATTCACATTACCCCAGTATTCTTCTGGTTGTGGGTGAACTGTTGGGTCACCGTATACTTCAGAAGTTGAAGCAATCAATACTCTTGCATTCTTTACTCTGGCTAATCCTAAACAATTATGAATACCCAATGAACCTACCTTTAAGGTTTGAATTGGAATTTTCAAATAGTCAATCGGAGAGGCTGGTGAGGCAAAGTGAAGGATATAATCTAATTCACCCGGAACGTGGATAAATTTAGAAACATCATGATGATAAAATTCAAAATTAGGTAGTTTGAATAAGTGTTCGATATTCTTCAAATCACCTGTAATCAAATTATCCATGGCTATAACATGGAATCCTTCTTTGATAAATCTATCACAAAGGTGAGACCCCAAAAATCCTGCTCCACCTGTTATTAATACTCGTTTCATATTTTTATATAGTTAGTGATTTGTGAATTAGTGATTGAGTGATTTTTTAGAAAATTAATGCTTTGTATAAAATCACTCAATCACAACTCACTCAATCACAATTATTTGACTGTATCTCTACCAATTGAATAATAAGTATATCCTAGTTCTTTCATTTGATCTAATTCGTATAAATTACGACCATCGAAGATTACTTTATTCTTCAACAACACTTCCATTACCTCAAATTCTGGTGTACGGAACTGTGGCCACTCTGTCATAATCAATAACGCATCCACATCTTTGATAGCTTCATAAGGACCTTTTGTATAAGTAATCGTATCACCAATTACTCCCTTCACGTTCTCCATTGCTTCTGGGTCAAAGGCTTTTATAATAGCTCCTTCTGCTAGCAATTCTTTGATATTATACAACGCTGGTGCTTCACGAATATCATCAGTATATGGTTTAAAGGCTAAGCCCCACATCCCAAATACTTTCCCTTTCAAATCTCCACCAAAATGTGCTTTGATATGCGGTATTAATCTCGTCTTTTGGTCTTCATTTACTGTCATTACGGCTTTCAATATTTGGAAGTCATAACCAGAGTCTTTTGAAGTTTTCTCTAAAGCCTGAACGTCTTTAGGAAAACAGCTTCCGCCGTAACCAATTCCTGCGAATAAGAAACGCTTACCAATTCTTGAATCAGTACCAATTCCTCTACGAATATCATCTACGTTTGCTCCTACCATTTCGCATAGGTTAGCAATTTCGTTCATAAACGTAATCTTGGTTGCCAAGAATGCATTAGCGGCATATTTAGTCATTTCAGCTGAACGTTCGTCCATGAAAATAACAGGGTTACCTTGACGTACTAACGGAGCATATAATTTTGTCATTACTCCTTTTGCCTTTTCTGAACTCGTTCCGATTACCACACGGTCGGGTTTCATAAAGTCTTCTACAGCAACACCTTCTCGTAAGAATTCTGGATTTGATACTACATCAAACAAATCTGTTGAAGCATTTTTAGCAATAGCTGCATGTACTTTCTCTGCTGTTCCTACTGGTACTGTACTTTTATCAATTACTACTACGTATTGATCTAAAATAGGACCTAAATCATTAGCAACCTTTAAAATATACTTTAAATCAGCTGAACCATCTTCACCTGGAGGTGTTGGTAATGCTAAGAAAATCACTTTGGCATCTTTGATTCCTTCGGCTAAATCTGTCGTGAATTTCAAACGCCCTTCTGCTGTATTTCTATTAAATAAAACATCAAGACCTGGCTCATAAATAGGAATGATGCCATTTTTCATCTTTTCAACTTTCTTTGCATCGATGTCTACGCAAACTACCTGATTTCCTGTCTCTGCAAAACAAGTACCTGTTACTAAGCCTACATATCCAGTTCCGACTACTGCTATCTTCATACGTTTTTGTATTTTTTATTTAGATTGGTAATTTAGTTTATTTTAATCAAATTCTACAAAATAAACTAACTAAAAGTATGCCATTTTGTTATTTCAAAAACCTTTTTCATTGTTTTACCCCTGCAATTACTCCTCCAACACTGCCGTTAGGCTCGAGGATACTTAATATATCTGCAACGGTTGGTGCAATATCGGAAATATTAGTTCTTGTAGTGGTTTCTCCAGCTTTCACGCCCCAACCAAAAAACAATAATGGTACGTGCGTATCATATCTATAGGGAGTACCATGCGTTGTCCCAGTTTTATATCCACTAAACCAACTTGGGTTTAACACCACAGAAATATCACCACTACGTTTAGTATTATAGCCATTTTTGAGAAATTTCAACTGATAATCTGGTAAAGTACTATTCCCGATATTATGAAAGTCAACAACGTCGGCTACTTCATCATGTTTCAACAAAGTTTCTCTAACTACCTCATATACTTGTGAAAATGACAATTTCTTTTCACTTAACAAAGCATAATTCAAATATAATTGAGAATTGTCCTCTGCTTTTATAAAATCACCTTCGCCAAAAGCTGCTTTCAACGCCGCTTTTATTTCAGCAGTTGCTTTTGAACGTTCATATATCCCAGCAGGTAATTTATTTGCTTGCCAGAATCCTGGAATATCCGCTACGCCATGATCTGCACTTAAAAATACTAAATAATTGTTCTTGCCGAGTGTTTTATCTAAAGTCGTTAAGATTTCAGCAATATCCTTGTCTAATCTCAAATAGGTATCTTCTGCTTCTATTGAATTTGGTCCAAATGAATGCCCTACGTAATCTGTTGATGAAAAACTAACTGTTAAGAAGTCGGTTTTAGGACCTTTCCCTAGATTCTCATTTGCTAAAGCTGCCAAAGCAAAATCTTTCGTCAAGGTATTTCCAAAAGGCGTTGTTCTTAGTACTTCTAGTAAATTTACGCCTGCTCTACCTACTAATTCATGCGGAAAAACTGGACTAGTTTCACCCGCCAATTTACTTTCAAAGGGTTGATTATCCATTGAACTCTCTGTATACTGCTCAATTGGCAAAAGTGTTTTCCAGCCCTCAGCCATGTATTTCAATGGCATTTTTTTAGCATTAAAATCTTTTACCCATTGTGGTAATTCGTTCATATAGAAGGTTGAGGTAATCCAAGAACCATCTTTAGAATCAAACCAGTAAGCACCATTGGCTGTATGTCCTGCTGGTAAGATTGCGCCTCTGTCTTTCAATGAAATACCTATCGTTTTTGATTGGTATGCATTGGCAATCTTTAGTTGGTCAGTAATGGTAGAAACTAATAAGTTTTTAGGAGACATCAATCCTGCTTTAGAGTCTGCCCCTACTGTTTTTACAGTAGAGTCCTCCACGCAATATACTGAACGATTATATTTTTGGTCAAACCATTCGTTCCCTACGATACCGTCAATTGCAGGAACAGAACCTGTAAAAATAGCTGCATGCCCAGCCGCTGTAACCGTTGGAGCATAGTCGTAGTGGTTGTTTCGACAGTTAAACCCTTCATTCATTAGTCTTTTGAAACCACCCGCACTATATTTATCATAATAGCGATATAAATAATCATAACGCATCTGGTCTACTACAATACCTACTACTAATTTAGGTTTTGCTAAGGTTGTTGACGTTGTTTGAGTTTTTGGTTTCTGAGCAAAAGAAGCTGTCAGAGCGAAGAAAAGTACAATGGACAAGATATTTTTTGAGACCATGATGAAGGTTTTTTTCACAAAGGTAGTGATGTGAATGATGAATGAAATTATAGAAACATGAAATTTTAGACAAATAAGGGTAAATCTTTTAGAAACTCAAGATTCATATTTTCCCAATCTGTTTTACAACAATGATATACCATTCCGTTAGTAATGGTCAGGAATTCTGCCTTTAATACTTGGTTATACTCCGCTACCTGACTAAAAACCTGTTGACTAAGTGGAATATAGGGAGCCTTACACTCGATAATCATCTTTAATTTACCGTCTCTCCCAAACACTTGGATATCTGTTCGTTTGAGTAGTGTATTATATTTTAAAGAACTTTCTAATTTGATTAAACTTTTAGGATAGTGATAATGGTTGATTAAAAAATGAACGAAGTGTTGGCGAACCCATTCTTCGGGTGTTAGCATAATATATTTGCGTCTGAGGATATCATATATATAGATTTTTTCATCAACTTTCCTTAATTTGTAATCGTATGATGGGATGTTTAGATTTTCCAAGATTGTTGATTGAATTTTTATTTGAAAAAATTAAGGATAATACAACGCTACAAATAAATTGACTAACCGCTCATTTTTAATCACAAATTAAAACCAAATTTATGAAAACAAAACAAGAAATAGTAGAAAATTGGCTTCCTCGGTATACGGGAATGAAACTGAATGAATTTGGTCAGTATATTTTATTGACTAATTTCAGTAATTATGTAACGATGTTTTCGGAGCAATTCTCTGTAGAAATCAAAGGGAAAGATAGACCAATGTTAACTGCTACTGCCAACAACATTACAATTATCAATTTTGGAATGGGTTCACCGATGGCTGCTACCGTAATGGATTTACTGTCAGCTATTGAGCCTAAAGCCGTTTTGTTTTTAGGCAAATGTGGCGGTTTAAAGAAAAACCTTGGCTTAGGAGATTTGATTTTACCGATTGCTGCCGTACGTGGAGAAGGAACCTCTGACGAATACATGCCTAAAGAAGTACCTGCTTTACCATCTTTCCGCTTGCAACGTTCAGTTTCATCCATGATTAAAAAACATGAATTAGATTACTGGACTGGCTTAGTGTATACTACCAACAGACGAGTATGGGAACATGATGAGGCTTTCAAACAGTACCTCACTGATATTCGTGCTATGGCGATTGATATGGAAACGGCTACTATTTTTACAGCTGGTTTTGCCAACAAAATTCCTCATGGAGCTTTACTATTGGTTTCGGATAATCCAATGACACCCGAAGGTGTAAAAACAGAAGAAAGCGATAAAAAAGTAACTACCAATTTTGTAGAAAAACACTTACAAATTGGCATAGATTCTTTGGTAGAATTAGCAGTCTCTGGCGAATCAGTAAAACATTTAAGGTTTGAGTAAAGGTTTGAGTTTTTGCTGTTGATACAGGAAAATTACCTCCACAAGCGTTTAAAACGCTTGCGGAGATTCTTGAATCATCTAGCAACTCACAAACAAACAGTTATTGATTTAACAGCTATACCTTTACCACCCACCATAATTTTTGTAATCTTATCGTGTTGTATTGATAAATCTGCTATAATTAAGCTTCTTGAGGGTTCATTCATAAACCAGCCTTGTTCAATCAACATGTATGTTTTTTTAATTCCTATTACGTCGTATAAATAACACGCTAATGGCCCTGCTGCCATTCCTGTTCCTGCCTCCTCCTCTATCCCATATCTTGGTGCAAACATCCTTGTGGTGGCATCTCTTTCAGCCCTGCTTGCTTCTGTACAAAAAACATAAAATCCTATTAAGTCAAGCTCATCACTTATCTGGCTGATTAAATCAAAGTTTGGTTGAATGTTTTTTAGAATGGTATGATTAGCCACAGGTACGATGATAAAAGAATTGCCCGTATTAACTTTTAAGATGGGAGCATTCGTTAATAAATCATTTTCATTTAAACCCAAGGATTTTAATATATCGACTTTAAGGTACTCGACGTCAGTATATATCGGCGAGCGCTGTTCCATAAATGCCAAATCGCCTTGTATAAGAATTTCTCTTTTACCATCAATCGTTTCTTTAGATGAATGGGGGGTATTAATCTTGCCTAATTGAGATAAATAAGAAAAAGTAGCGATGGTAGCATGCCCACAATGAGCAATTTGTCGAGTAGGGGTAAAGAAGTCAAGTTTAAAATCAGCTGAATTTGAGTTTGAAACAAAGGCTGTTTCTGATAACCCAACTTTGCTAGCAATCTTTAGCTTTTGTTCATTGTTAAGATTGTCAGCCTCTAATACTACTCCCGCAGGGTTCCCTCCTTTTTCATTATCCACAAAGGCGTTTAGGATTTTTACGGTGATGTTTTGAAAATTGTCCATGTTGAAATTTATTTTGATTGTTACATTTTACAATCAATGGACGAGGAGGTCATTTAAAAGACGCAAAAAATTATAATTATTTTCGCGGAGATTGATAGGATAGAATATTCCCTTTGCTATCAAGCTCTACATTACTACACTCTAAAATTTGTTCTTTCAATTTCTCTTTAGCTCTTTGCACACGCGTTTTTGCACCAGAATAAGAGATGCCTAATTCATCAGCAAGGGCGATTTGGGAGTAATCTTGAAAAGCTGTTAGTAAGATTACTTGCTTATATTTCTCGGGTAATTTACTTATTTTAAGGTTAATACAATTACTTAATGATGCATATAGCGGTTCGTCATAGTCCTGTTCGGCTAAATCAATATCATTTATTTCAACGGCTGCATGATGTTTTCGAAAATGATCTGCAACAGCATTCCTCGTTATTTGATATACCCAAGAAGTAAGTTTAGAAGTATCTACAAGTGTATGTATATTAAGGTGGATTTTCAAAAAAACATCTTGAAGAATATCATTACTGGTATCAAGGTCTTTTACTTTGCCTTGAATAAAACGTTTTAATTCTTGATGGAAGTCTATCCAAACCTCCTGAATTTGATTCTCCATTGTTATAAACTTTATATCGTTTTACAGACAGTACCCTACTCATTAATCATCACTAATTTCTTTCCTCTAGTTTCATTACTCTCCATCATTTGGTGTCCTTTTTGAACAGTTTCTACACTCAAATTGCCTATGATATTAATATCTATGGGTGAAATAATGCTATCGTTTATTTTATTAAAAATTTCATTTAATGCGCTACCATAAAATGCCGTATCATTGCTATTCCCTGTTAAGCTATACGCAAAATTAGCAACATTAATGATGGTGGTGGCTTTGTCAAATAATGTTTCTCTGGCCTGTTCAGTAGCCAAAAATGTTACATCAACGTATACTCCATGAACTTGCAAAAGGTTAGCACATACTTCCGACATTTTGCCTCCTACTAAATCAATACAATACTCAAATTTACCATTTACACCCTTTGATTGTATCTTTTCAAAAAAGGCTGGTTCATGATAATTGATAATATTATCAGGGTTCAGTCCTAATAAGATTAATTGGTTTTTACTATCTTCATTTCCTGCGGTTGTAATCAATTCATTATTCCCATTTGCTAAAAGAAGTTTTATCAATAGCGTACCTACTCCACCCGCACCTCCACTGATGAAAATAGGTTTTTCTTTGGGAATATTTGCTCGCTGAAAACATTGCAGGGCTGTCATACCTACCATTGGTAAGGCAGTTGCTTGAGCAAATGATAATAAGGCTGGAGTTTTAGCAACCAGTTGTTGAGGAATACTAATAGACTCGGCATAAGTACCATTTGAGGCTAAACTTCCAACATAAGCAGTTATATTATCCCCAACAGCAAATCCAGTAACGTGCTCTCCTATTTGACTAACAATTCCCGATAATTCACGACCAAGAATAGGTGATTTTAACAATTTACTTTCAGTAGACCCTTGACGCATCTGATAATCAATTGGATTAAACGCTGTAGCCTTAATCTTTACTAGGATATCATTTGAAGTAACTATTGGTGTATCAACCTCAGCCAATTCAAAATTATCAACACTTCCAAAACCTTTTAAAATAACTGCTTTCATCATGTAAGACTAATATTTTTTTTATCCGCTCTATTATTCAATCCAACATACTCCTATTGAATAGGTTTTTGCTTTGCCACTAATCAATACTCTATCGCCTTTATCTACGCAATACAAAGTGCCTTGTCTTTCAGAAAGCTGTAGTGCTTTCATCTCTTTTTTATTAAGTTGCTCGCTCCAATAGGGTATTAATGAACAATGTGCTGATCCTGTAACAGGGTCTTCTAAAATAGAAGATTGCGATGTAAAATATCTTGATACAAAATCGGCATTAGTGCCTTTAGCCGTAACAATTACGCCACCAGGGTCTAAGTTAATCGTATCAAAAGTTTGTCTATCAATCATCATATCTTTGATTGCTTGTTCTGTTTCATAAACCAATACATAGTCTCTTGCTTTAAATACGTAAAGGGGCTGAATACTGATAGATTTTTGAATAATTTCAGGTAAAACAGCAGGTATGGGCTTTCTAGAAGGGAAATCTAAGGTATAAATATCATCATGGTTTGTAACTATTAATGCTCCGCTTAGTGTATCAAAGACAATGTTTTCTTTGCGGTAATTAAGTATTGTTTTCAAAACATGAGCACTTGCTAAAGTAGCATGTCCGCATAAATCCATTTCAATTTCGGGTGTGAACCAACGTAAATGAATCCTGTCTCCCATATCAACAAAAAAGGCTGTTTCTGCTACAGCATTTTCTTTAGCTATTTTCAGCAGAACTTCGTCCGCTAACCAAGTATTTAGAGGAACAACACAAGCTGGATTTCCCCCAAAAATACGGTCTGTAAATGCATCTATTTGATATAATTCAAGTTTCATTTTGTAGTTAATTTAATAAATTGTGATTTGTGATTGAATGAATTAGTGATTTTAATCTAGCGCATTAATTTAAAAAATCACTCAATCACTAATTCACTCAATCAGTCAATCACTCTTCACCTATTCATTTAACAAAAAAGAGCTATTACTCAATTAATATGAGTAACAGCTCAGAGAGAATCATCGTTCATAAAGTTTATTCAATACGCTCGCAGTGATGCCCCATATTGCTTAATATTTCTATGATACTGGTTGAACAAAAACTATGTCCTTGAATCCTTAAAATCTTGTCACAATCGTCAAGGTCAAAATTAATTTTCAGATGAGGAAATGATATTTTCAATAAGTTTAATATCTCCTCTGATGCTCGCTTATTGCTCACACTGGTTTTGAATATTTCTATTGAAACGTATGTCATCCTTAATAAAAGTTTATTAATCAATCTGGTTTAGCCACGCTTTTATTACTGTTTTCAAAGCGTTTTCTTTTGTTTTTACTTCCTCTATTGTTGTGAATTTAGCAATTTTTCTAGTATCAGCAAACTTCCCTTCCAGCAATCCTGATGAGTCGTTAATCATCGAACCCGTCGGAAATACTAATAATACGCTATCATTTTTATGCAGATTAAACACCACGATATCTCTCTTATATTCCTTAGGGTCAAACGGTTGCATCTTTCCAGAATAGTAAAAGCTTGGTGAGTTCCATTTTATTTGTTCAGCAATTTCCTTGTCAGTCGACAAAACGATTGTTCTCAATAGTTGAACAACTTCTTTTAAAGGATGCTCAAGTGCTTCAAAATATGCTATTACCAGTTCAGCCTCTGAAGGTTTAGGTCTTTTTGCCATTGTCTTGGTTAAAGTTTAGTCCTTGTTTATATAAGGCATTTCGTAGTAGATTGTTTTCTCTATGACAAACCTTTGAGGTCATTTCTTAGCCGCTTTTTCCAGATTCTCTTGTACTCTGAACTGAACGATTTTAGTAATCAAGTCATTAGGCAAAGGTTGGTCGAGTGGAAACTGCACTGCTCCTTTAGAGCTTTTATATCCAGCAATTTCTTCTTGAAAATTGCTAATGCCAGAAGATGCTGGATAAAACCCTATGTGGTTTTTATAGCCTGCAAAATGTACCACGTTTCCTTTTAAATAAAAAGTAGGCATGGCATAACTAATTTTTTCTGTCGCTTCAGGAGCAGCCATGCTGATTGTTTGGCGAATTTCCCTCAAAAGTACTTGCGTTTCTTCAGGGAAATCCGCAATGTATTCATCAATGTTGTTTACGGCTTTCATGGATGTTTTATTTACTTTCAAGAATCCTTTTTAAGTTCCCAAGACTTATGTCAATATCTTTCTCTAGGTTCTTTTCGATGCCTATTAATAAAAAAATATTCATAGGATATTTCATTCCGCTACTGGCCCCCCATGTTACTTTTGTTTCATTAGCAGAAATAGCTTCTGTAACAAAGGGCGTATTAGCAATTGCTTCAAATGGTTTTTTAAAGCGTACCTCTAAATCCAAACTTTTGTTTTCCTCAATACCCGTTATTTCCTGCTCACCCATGCCAGCTTTTTTATTGCCTTCCCAAACATAAATAAAACCTACGGTTCCATCTGTGCCTGTAAAAGTTTTTTTCATATTAGGGTCTGTCATTACCCATTTACTAAAATAGTCTTGGTTTTTGATATGTCTTAAGTAATAAAATACTTCGTCGACAGGCCTATTAATAACAATGGTTCTACTTATAGCATAACCCTTTTTAGTAAATAAGCCAATAATCAGCAATAAAGCGATTAATCCAAAAATGATATACAGAATAATAAACAATATGCTCATAGGACTATCTATTAAAGTTGTGGACTTTGTAATTTATGGTAGCTGAAATATGACACTAATAATACGGCTAATACTACTACTGGCATCAAAAGCATCCCACTAAAGCCATCAACGGCCCATAAGCTAATAGTAGCAAAAATAATATCGAACACAAAACCTGCATAAGCCCATTCTTTAAGTGTCTTAGGAACCTGAGGGATTACTAATGCCAACGAACCCACTATTTTAAAGATATTCAAGGCCACTCCGAAGTATTGTGGATACCCTAAATGCTTTATGCCTTCTTTTGCCATTTCAGTGTGGCCAGTCAAAGCAGGCATGACACCAAAAAATAAGAATATTACTGCTGTACTAATCCAAAAGGTAATTTTTGTGCTTTTCATAATGATAGTATGTTTAATTGTTAGTTCTTTTTGTAATGTAGTAACCATTGGTTACCAAACTTATCTGTTAAATCTCCAAATAATGTACCCCAAAAACTTTGGGCAATAGGGTAAGTTTGTGCGCCTCCAAGAGAGAGTTTTTGATAACATTCTTTCATTTCTGTTTCACTATCACAATGCAACATTAATGACACGGCATTGCCTTTTTTTAATCCATCCTCACCTAACATATCAGACCCCATAATAACTAATCCATTTCTGGTAAGCGTGCCATGTAGAATACAAGCCTTCATGCGGTCAGGCATTTTTTCAGCGTTGGGGTGTTCTCCTAATGTTTGAAAAAAAAGTTCTCCACCCAAACATCGCTGATAAAAAGTCATTGCTTCCCTACAATTACCGTTAAAACTTAAATAAACACTAATCGTTGACATTTAAGATACTTCATTTTAAAAATGGAAGGTGTGCTAATATAATAACAAACAGCCCAAAACACAACATAATCAACTACATATCAAGCATTTAATAACACATCAATATCAAGTTTTCGCATTTTGAACACTTCTTGCATTACTCTTTGTCCTTTTTCGGGGTCACTCACCAATTTCCCAATCATTGAAGGCACTACTTGCCACGACACCCCGAACTGGTCTTTCAACCAACCACACATGCTTTCTTCTCCTCCTTTGGTAAGGCTATTCCAATAGTAATCAATTTCACTTTGTGTATCACAGTTAATTACAAAAGACACTCCTTCATTAAAGGTATATTGATGATCGCCCGGACCATCCATCGCAATCATTGGGCTTTTTCCGAGTGTAAATTCTGAATACAACACTTTTCCTGCATTCGCATCTTCCTGTCCATAAGGCAAGAGTAGATCAATCGTACCACCTTCAAAAACTGATGTATAAAACTTAATAGCTTCTTCGGCTTTACCAAATTGTTTATTAGTAAATAAAAACGAGGGTCTTATTATTTGCTCAGTTTGTCCTTCATTACCTATGCTCACTTGCCATGTTACGCCGTATTGGTCTTGTAACCACCCATATCGTTTACTCCAAGGATAAGTATCAATAGGCATCAAGGCTTTACCACCTTCAATCAATTGAGTCCATACTTCGTCTACTTCTGCGATAGTAGTACACGTAACAAAAAATGAAATAGAAGGATTAATCTTAAACATTGGGCCACCATTCAGTCCCATGAATTTTGTTCCATTCAATTCAAAAGTTACGACCATCGGATTTTCAGCCGTGATTTTGCTACTTTTAAAAATTGAACTATAAAAGGTAGCAGCGGCTTTAGCTTGTCCGTCAAACCATAAGCATGAAATAAGAGCGTCAGTATACATTATAATGTTGTTTAGTTTTGTTCAACATACTTTTTAAAATTATCAAGAATCGCTTGCCATCCACCTTTTTGCATTTCTACAGGATTTTCATTTTCAGGGTCAAACGTCTCAGTTACTTTTACGCCTTCTCCTGTTTCTTCAAATTGTACACTTACTTCTCTGCCATCTCCCATAGCATATTCTATGGTTTCCAAGTCTTTTATTTTGGTATAAATCCATTCAAAATCAAAAGAAAAGCTACCATCTTTTGCAGCCATCACTGTTTTGCTTTTTCCTCCTTCTCTAAAATCACTTTCAGCAGCTGGCGCATGCCAATCGTCTGAAGCAAAACACCAATTGATTACATGTTTGGGGTCATTAAATGCTATCCACACTTTTTCTAATGGAGCATTTACGGTAACTTCTACGGTAATTTTTGCTTTTGTTGTACTTTCCATGTTACAAGGTTTTTATGTGAAATATTGATGATACAAATGTGCAAAAGCTTTTTCTAAATTAAGTATACAAAAACGACAAATGAAGGGTAATTTACGACAAACTATTTTTCTATATTTGTGTTATGAAAAAAGTAGCCATTTTAGTTCCTGATCATGCCGCTATTCATGTGATAGCTATCTCACGCTTTATGTTTGAAACTGTAAATCAGTTTCTTATCGGTTCGGGCAAAGACAAACTGTTTGACGTTAAGCTAGTAGGACAACGCAAACAAATGAAATTAATTGATGGACCTTTTATGGTTGATCCTGACTTGCTCATGAAAGATGTCAGTGAGACAGACTTAATCATTATTCCACCCCTATCAGGGAGCATACACGAAGGTATTTCGGCTAACAAAAACACGATAAATTGGATTATTGCACAACATCAAAAAGGCTCGGAGGTAGCCTCGCTTTGTGTGGGTGCTTTTTTATTAGCTGCTACTGGTTTGGTCGATGGTAAAAAGTGTTCTACGCATTGGGGCTTTACAGAGGAATTTAGGAATATGTTTCCGTCAGTCATTTTGCAAGATGGCAAAATTGTGACGGACGAAGACGGTATTTATTCAAGCGGGGGCGCGAATTCTTGTTGGAATTTATTACTGTACCTTATTGAAAAATATACTGACCGTGAAACAGCTATCCTTACCTCTAAGTTTTTTGCGATAGACATAGACCGCACTAGTCAATCATCCTTCGCAATGTTCAAAGGACAAAAAGGACATAATGATGATGCCATCAGAACAGTGCAAGAGTATATCGAACAGAATATCGAAGAAAAACTTACGGTAGAAGAATTAGCCGAGAAAGTATCCATGGGACGAAGGAGCTTTGAACGGAGATTTAAATTGGCTACTAATAATTCTGTACTGGAATACATCCAACGGGTTAAGATTGAGGCGGCCAAAAGAAGCATAGAAAGTAGCCGTAAGAATATTAATGAAGTAATGTTTGACGTTGGCTATACTGATACAAAAGCTTTTAGAACTACCTTTAAAAAAATAACGGGTCTTAGTCCTGTTGAATACAAGAATAAATACAATAAAATTGGGGTAGAGTAAACCTGTAAACCTTTAACCGAGAAGCAATGAAAAGATTCAATAAAATAGTACCAATTGCTACTATTCTCACTGGCGCATTATTCACCTTACAAAGTTGTAATTATGCGAAATCTAACCAACAAGTAGTAGTTTCTGATGATTGTGGTATGAATTGGAAACTCATTAAAGCAGGCGACGCTGTGCCAAAAGGCGGATTGAATGCTTGTTACATGAAAGTAGTTATTCCGAATTATCCCATGCAGGGCGAGAGCAAATTCATCAGTAATTTAAAAGACAGGGTGCGTGCTTCTATCCACATTGATTATGATTACTCTATTATTAACCCGCTTGCATTTATCAAACAAGCAAAATATTTAGGGAAAGCCAATTCGGATGCTGACGACGATGAAGCCTTGAATAATTCAGCATTTGAAGGTGCCGAAAATATGGTCATTGACAAGAGAATAAAGGATGTAGCAAAGGATATTTTTTTAGACCAAGATATTGTAGAGCTTGACCAAGCTGAGATAGAAAATCAATTACTGATTGCGAGTAATAAAGTACTAGAACCTTTAGGCGTTCATTTGAATTTTATCACATTGACATTTGATTTGGACGAGCAGACACGCCAAGCCATCGACGTATCAACAGCCATGAAAATTTACGAGAGCAAGTCTTTACAAGAACTTGGCAAGCAAGTAATGATTCAAAGAGCGGGAGCAACAAAAATAGTGGTTGAAAGTAAACCTGATACTCCTCCAGTAAAAGAATAAAATAGTGTTTCAAGTATGATTCATCCCGAATTTTTCTTTTAAATAATGAGTTTTAGAGGTTTTGTTTGTATTAATCTTAGTCCTTACTTTTCTTGTCTTGAAACAAGAAAAGTAACAAAAGAAATTCAAGAATTCCTAAACTCGCTACCGCTCAAACAGTAGGAATTCATTATTCATCAATCATAAAAAGCAATCGAAAAACTAATTTATACCGCTTTTGGAGATTTAAAAAATTTGGGATGACTCATGTTTGAATGAGTTAATTTTTAGGTCGCTTGATAACTCAGTGACATTAAGTAACTTTGTCCTAATGAAAATACTTTGTTTTATATTATCTATCTATATTCTTGTACTGTCGGCCATGCCGTGTTGTACGGATGATAATTGTGCGGACGAGGTAACATCTGAGCAAGTGGCTAACAATTCTCAGGATAATCAGGATGATTGTGATAATTGTTGTTCTCCTTTTCTTACTTGTGGCGCTTGTGTGGGATTTACTTTTTCAACGCAAGTTTTTAGCTTCGAGCCTACTACAAAGTTTATTGAAAACACTAGCTTAACCCCTTCTTTCAAAGTCCTTTTTGTAGACTACTTCATCGCTACCATTTGGCAACCGCCAAAAATAAGTTAATGTATCGTTAAGACGAATTCCTTACTAAAACAAGGAATCAATCCTTCTTTTACCATTCATTCACTTAAAATTCATCAAAATGCAAAAATTAATTTTGCCTTTCTTGGCAATCTTATGCCCCTATATAGCCTTTAGTCAAAATACTTTCAAAGCCACGATAAAAGATGCTGACACCAAAGAACCTTTATTTGGAGCAACGGCCACAGTGCAAGGCACTACAAACGGCGCAAGTTCAGACGAAAGTGGGCTTATCACTATCAAAAATATCCCTAATGGCAAGCAAGTAGTTAGGTTTTACTTTGTAGGTTATCAAGAAAGAATAGACACGTTAAATTTTCCTTATTCTCTGACCGAACCCTTAGAAATCCTGCTAATGACGGAAAACGAAGAAATGGAGGAAGTAATCGTTACTTCAACACGTTCTAATAAAAATATTGAAGATATTCCGACTAGAATAGAGACTATTTCGGGAGAAGAATTGGAGGAAAAAGGCAATATGAAGCCTGGTGACATTAGGATGATGCTCAATGAAACGACAGGTATCCAAACACAACAAACCTCCGCTACTTCTTATAATTCTAGTATTAGGATTCAAGGGCTTGATGGGAAATATACACAGATTTTAAGAGATGGTTTGCCTCTGTACGCAGGGTTTTCAGGAGGATTAGGCTTATTACAGATAGCCCCCCTCGACTTATCGCAAGTGGAGGTTATCAAAGGAGCCTCCTCTACACTCTATGGTGGCGGAGCAATTGCAGGCTTAGTAAATTTGATTGCTAAAAAACCACAAGAGAAAAGAGAATTGAGCTTTTTACTGAATGGCACATCAGCATTAGGACTTGATGCAAGTGGATTTTATAGTCAACAGTTTAAAAAAGTGGGAACAACGGTGTTTATTTCCTACAATGCAGGAACACCTT
The DNA here is from genome assembly GCF_059423785.1 of Arcicella sp. GW458-12-2-14-TSB2. Taxonomy (NCBI): domain Bacteria; kingdom Pseudomonadati; phylum Bacteroidota; class Cytophagia; order Cytophagales; family Flectobacillaceae; genus Arcicella; species Arcicella sp. GW458-12-2-14-TSB2. The sequence goes on from NZ_JBWKYN010000014.1 coordinate 49,787, forward strand.
ACGACCCTGCCAATATTGGATTAACAGCGATTCCGAAGTTTAAAAGATATACTGTGAACCCTAAACTGTTTGTGTATTTTAACGATAAAACAACCTTAAACATTGGCGTAAATACTACCATTGAAGACCGTATTGGTGGAGATATAGTCTATATCAAGAACAACAGCAATAAAGCAAACAGCTTTTTTGAAATCAATAAAACCAATCGTTATAGTACTCAACTTGGAGTTGACCATCAATTGAATGAAAAATCAAAAATCTCCTTTAAAAATAGCATAAGCTACTACGATAGAAGTATAGAAATTCCAACATTTAAATTTTCAGGTGTGCAGGTTGCTTCATTTAGTGAACTAACGTATAGTCATAGAGAAGAAAAACAAGAATGGATTACGGGGCTAAACCTTTGGACGGACAAGTTTAATCAACATAAATTTGACACCCAACAATTAGTTGATTATCAGCACACAACTTTAGGAGCATTTGTGCAAAATACTTGGAATACTACTGAAAAATTGACCCTAGAAACTGGTCTAAGAGGTGATTATCAAACTGAATATGGCTTTTTCCTGTTACCAAGAATTTCAGCACTTTTAAAAGTCAATCCAACGTTTACTATGCGCTTAGGCGGAGGAATGGGTTATAAAACGCCTACCGTTTTTACAGAAGATGCTGAACGGATACAATTTAAAAATGTGTTGCCGATTGATATTTCTAAAACAAAAGCAGAGGAATCTATCGGAGGTAATTTTGATTTTAATTACAAAACTCCACTTACAGAAGACCTGTCCTTATCAATCAATACGTTGTTTTTTTACACACAAGTAAAAAATCCGTTAGTACTTGAATCAACTGCTACTGGCTTTTATGAATTTCAACAGCCCAATGGTTTTATCGATACGAAAGGAATAGAAACAAATGTAAAATTGACGTATAATGATTTTAAGCTTTTTATAGGCTATACGTTAGCTGATGTAAAGCAACATTATAACGGAAACACTACTCAATTTCCATTGGTGGCTCAACATCGTTTAAACAATGTGTTGATGTATGAGATAGAAGATAAATTGAAAATTGGTTTAGAAAGATATTATTTCAGTCCTCAAAAGCTAAATGATGGAACGATTGGGAAAGCCTATTGGATTACTGGCTTAATGGTTGAAAAGCTTTGGGAAAATTTCTCTGTTTTCGTGAATTTTGAAAACTTTTTAGATACTCGCCAAACGAAGTTTGATACTATTTATACAGGTTCCATTAGCAATCCTACGTTTAGAGATATTTATGCACCTGTAGATGGGTTTGTAATCAATGGAGGCTTAAAAATAAGGTTATAATTTTTTTTCTATTAGCCAGTGACTTAAGTCACTGGCTAATAGAAAAAAATAGTATTTAACAATCCTATCTCATTCAGCGAAAATCTTAAGTGCCTCATCGTCCTTTAGTTGGACAATCTGCTCCTTTAGTTTTTTCTTTAAATCGACTATTATTTTAGCATATTGCTTATCGTTATACAGATTTTTTAGATTCTTAGGGTCATTTTTGATGTCATATAGTTCCCAGAAGTTTTTCTCGCCATAGAATCTAGCCAATGTATAGCGTTCTGTACGGAGACCAAAATGGGGATAGACATGATGTGGCTGTGGATATTCATAATAATGGTAATAAGACTCGCTTTTCCAACCACTGGTTTTACCTATAAGAAGTGGTAAAAACGAATGTCCTTGAAATTCATCAGGAATCTTCGTCTTCATGATATTCAACAAAGTTGGTGCCCAATCCACGTTTGATACCACTTGATTTACTTTCGTTCCTGCTTTCACTACCCCAGGATAGCGTATGACAAAAGGCGTTTTGAGGGATTCTTCATAAATAAAACGTTTATCAAACCAGCCATGTTCGCCTAAATAAAAACCTTGGTCTGATGTATAAATCACTACTGTATTTTTAGATAACCCAGTTTTATCAAGGTAATCGAGTAATTCACCAATATTACGGTCTAGTGATTTGCCAGTTGAAAGATAATCACGCATATAACGTTGGTACTTCCATTCGGTCAACGCCTTGCCTGTCAATTTTTTGGCTGCAAATTCAGCTCCAATTTTATCATAGTATGCCTTGAACTGACTTTTTTGTTCAGGTGTAAAACGATTGTACGACGACCACGCACCCTTACTATCATAATCAGCATCTACTTTTAAATCTTCTTTAAGCAACATTGTTTTCTCGATACTCATATCTTGGTCTTGTGCAGCAATACGTCCTTTATATGTATCATAAAAAGTACTTGGCACTGGGAAAGTCACGTTATCATAAGCACCTAAATCTTGTAAAGAAGGCAACCACGAACGATGCGTAGCTTTATGCCCTACTACCATAAAAAATGGTTTATTCTTATCTCTACCCTCAAGCCATTGTTTTGAAAGTTGGGTTATTACATCCGTCACATAACCCTCATGTCTATGTGTTTCGTTTTTTGAATTAACAAAATCTGAATTGTAATAACTGCCATGCCCCGGTAAAATATTCAGATAATCAAATCCATGCGGAAGTGTACCAAGGTGCATTTTACCAATCCAAGCAGTCTGATAGCCATTTTTCTGTAGTTCTTCTGGAAAAACATGCTGACTAATATCAAATTGTTTTTCATTGAACTTATAGCCGTTAATATGGCTATATTTACCTGTCAACAAAGTAGCTCTACTAGGCCCACAGATTGAATTTGATACCACATTATTGTACAAAATTGCCCCTTCGCGAGCAATGCGGTCGATATTGGGTGTTTTGGCTAATTTACTCCCATACGCACTGATTGCCTGAGATGTATGGTCATCTGAAATAATAAATATTACATTGGGTTGATTTTGTGCCAATACTACATTGGAAAAAAAACATATTATAACGAACAAAACAATTTTCATAGTGCGATGATACAATATTGAACATACATTAGATTTATGACGAATATACTATTTTTGTTTAGCACAATAATTATATCGTTGTTTTTTCATGACCAATTCAGTATTACAGGGACATATT
>NZ_JBWKYN010000015.1:0-51136 GCF_059423785.1 Arcicella sp. GW458-12-2-14-TSB2
GAGTTAGTGAATTGTGAGTTAGTGATTTTAGTTAAAGTCTCTAACTCACAATTCACTAACTCACAACTAACTCTCACTCAATCACAATTAATTATGGACTTTGAGGCAAAAACATTTACGCTTGGTGAACAAATAACTCCTGAACAAAAAGCGTATTTCGACCAATATGGATTTATTCATTTCAAAAATTTTATTACAAAAGAAGCCGTTGAGGCTTTTAAAAATGAGGCTCACCGTGTAGAAAAAGAATGGCTTACGGCAGGCATCGATAAGATGAACGGAATACCCCTGAAATTCGGAAAGGATGAAAAGGGTAATCCTATGATTCAGCGTTTATGCTTTTTATCACAACACAGTGCTATCTTGCATGAGTATTTACAAGACCCTCGTTTAAAGGCTTTACTAACATTGATTCCCAACAATGCCAATCGCATCGGTGAAGATGAAAAAGATGGTTTGGTTTTTAATCATTATGTAAATGCTAATAACAGTAAGTTTTCGCAAATGGGTTGGCATACCGATAGCCCACGAGATTTGTTTTTAGGACAAAAAATTCTGAAAATGCTGAACGTAGGTACACATTTGGATGATTGCCCGATGGAAAACGGAGGATTAAGAGTTTTACCGGGTACACATCGATTGAATAAGATGAAAGTGTTATTTTTGAAAAAACAATTCATCGACCATAACCCTGATAAAAACGAAGTTGGTTTAAATATAGAAGCAGGCGATTTAACCGTACACGATGGCGACCTTTGGCATAGAGTAGAGGTGTGTCCATTTACAGGTGAAAAATCACGCAGAAGAGTGATGTATTTCCCGATTGTTCAAGGAAAATATCAGCCCAAAGATGAAAAAAGCAAAACACCATTTTACCATAAATTGGGTAAATTAGTTGTAAAATGATAGTTGTGATTGAGTGAATTGTGAGTTAGTGATTTTTGTTCTAGAAACTATTTCGAATTTTCTGTAAATATGTCAACTATGCTATTGAAATATTCACTCAATCACAATTCACTAACTCACTAAATAATACCATGAAGAAAGACTTAGAAAGCCGTGAAGACATTGAACTATTAGTCAATAGTTTTTATGATAAGATACGCAATAATGATACTTTAGGCTATATCTTCGACGAAGTAGCCAAAGTAAACTGGGAAAAACATTTACCTAAAATGTATAGTTTTTGGGAGATGATTTTATTCAATAAAGAAGGTTATGAAGGACATCCACTTCGTCCACACCTTGTAATTAACAATCAACACCCACTAAATCCACAGCATTTTAATACATGGCTTGAGCTTTTTGAGGCTACCGTCAACGAATATTTTGAAGGAGAAAAAGCAACTGAAATTAAAAGTAGGGCTAAAAATGTAGCGTTGTCTTGGGCATTTAAAATACATCATTTTAATAGTGCAGAGTGAAGACTTGTCCACTTTTGAAAAAAGGGACAAGTCTAAATACTTAACTAATATTGATTAGAGGTAAATTATACAAGCATTCTTCTATCAAAAACCTCAAAGTTCTCCACGCTCAAGCAGACACCTGTTTCTTTTCTACAACTAAATCGGTACTTTTGATAATTCACTGAAACACATCTTCTTGAGTATATTTCTAATCACAAACACATGAAAATAATATATTTTCTATTTCTTTCCCTCCTACTCTTCTCTTGCAAAAAAACGCAAGAACAAACTCAACCAGAGGTAATGAATATTTCTGAATCGGTGTATGCTTCAGGAATCGTGAAAAGTAAAAATCAATATCAGGTATTTTCTAAAGTAAACGGCATTATTGATGAGTTGTATGTAAAAGAGGGAGATTTTGTACAGAAAGGACAGCCTTTGATGAAAATATTTAATCAAACTAGCAAATTAAATACTGAAAATGCTGCACTGATAGTTGAAAATACTGCTATAAATGCCAATGCTGATAAATTGAAAGATTTGAGTATTGCGATAGACTTGGCACATAAAAAACTTCAAAGTGATTCGCTGTTGTTTCTTCGTCAAAGTAACCTTTGGGCACAACAAATAGGTACAAAAGTAGAGCTTGAACAACGGGAATTAGCCTATTCAAATGCTAAAACAGCCTACCAGTCAGCTATTTTGAAGTATAAAGAACTAAAACGGCAAGTGAATTTCTCAGCGGCGCAATCAAAGAAAAACCTAGCCATTAGCCAGACAATGGAAGCAGACTATACGTTGAAGAGTGAATATACAGGTAGGCTCTATAGTCTTCAAAAAGAAAAAGGTGAAATGGTTAATTTGCAGACTGCCATAGCCGTAATAGGTGATGCCAATATGTTTAGTCTTGAACTACAAGTAGATGAAGATGATGTAGTAAGAGTAAAAATTGGGCAAAAAATCATGGTATCAATGGATAGTTACCAAGGCAAAGCTTTTGAGGCCATAGTGTATGAAATAGACCCTTTGATGAATGAAAAAACGAGGGCTTTTACGGTAAAAGCATACTTTACCAAGCAACCAAAACTATTGTATCCAAACCTAACTGTAGAAGCAAATATTATCATTCAGACCAAACAAAAAGCATTGACAATTCCTAGGAACTATTTGGTAGATGATAGCTATGTACTGAATGAAAAAAATGAGAAAGTTAAAGTAAAAATAGGCTTAAAAGATTATCAGTCTGTAGAAATCATTTCAGGTTTAACCGCACAAGACATCATTTTAAAACCTGCCAAATGAACGCAAAACTCATCATCAGCATAGCCAAATCATTATTATTAGCTCGCTGGCGACAAACGCTAGTAGCGGCTGTGGGTGTTACTTTTAGTATTACGATGTTCATTACACTGCTAGGATTTATGAACGGTCTAAACGACTTATTAGACAATTTAATCCTAAATCGTACCCCACACGTTAGGCTTTTTAATGAAATAAAAGCCAATAAAAACCAACCTATTGATATTTCAGAACGTTATAAAGCCTATCATAATTTTATTCGTTCTATTAAACCTAGTGGCAATAGTATTGAAATTCGTAATAATGGACTCATCATGCAGGCACTCCGTAATGATGATAGAGTATTAGGCATTTCACCCAAAATGACAGCTCAAGTATTTTATAACATCGGGGATATCGATATTACTGGTGTAGTAAATGGTATAGATGTAGAAGCCGAAAGCAAACTATTTTTCTTTCAAGACTACGTTACAGAGGGCTCGTCACTTGATTTAAAAAATGTACCTAATAGTATTATTCTTGGAAAGGGAGCAGCAGATAAAATGTTGGCTAAAATTGGTGATGTTATCCAGATTACCACTCCAAAAGGTGAGCGTTTCCCACTGAAAGTCGTTGGTTTTTTTCAATCAGGTATTGTAGAAATTGATAAAGTACAAAGCTATGCATCAATAAAAACGGCACAAAAATTATTAGGGCAAACCAATAGTTATATAACAGACATTCAAGTTAAGCTAAAAGATATGAAACAGGCTCCTGCGTTGAGCAAGGAGTATGCGCATATTTTCAATACCGATGCCGAAGATATTCAAACTGCCAATTCGCAGTTTGAAACTGGGAGTTCTATACGCACGTTGATTTCTTATGCCGTTGGTATCACCTTACTGATTGTGGCAGGTTTCGGGATATACAATATCTTGAATATGATGATTTATGAGAAAATGGATACTATTGCCATTTTAAAAGCAACGGGATTTTCGGGCAAAGATGTCAATAGAATCTTTATTACAATAGCCCTGAGTATTGGATTCTTTGGTGGAATTACGGGTTTGGCTTGTGGGTTTTTGCTCTCTTCTATCATCGACCAAATTCCATTCAATACAGCAGCCTTACCTACCGTAACGACCTATCCAATCAATTATAATCTTAAATTTTACTTAATTGGAATATCCTTCTCGTTAATCACAACCTATTTCGCTGGACTTTTTCCTGCCCGAAAAGCAAGTAAAATTGACCCTGTGGACATTATTAGAGGAAAATAACATGCAACACGCGACCATCATTGAGGCAAAAGCCATCAACAAAAGTTTTCATGACCCCGTGACAATCCCTATATTGAAGGATATTAACTTTTCTATCAATAAAGGTGAGTTTACTTCTATTGTCGGGAAATCAGGCTGTGGCAAATCTACGTTGTTATACATTCTTTCTACGATGGATACAGACTATGAAGGCGAATTGTTGATAGATGGCATTAGTATGCAAGGCAAAAAAGAGCAAGACTTAGCCCGAGTGCGTAATGAAAAGATTGGCTTTGTGTTTCAGTTTCATTATCTATTGAATGAATTTACAGTATTAAAAAACGTAATGTTGCCAGGCCTAAAGCTGAATAAATATTCGGAGCAAGAATTAGAACATCGAGCGATGGAACACCTAAGAAAGTTGGGAATTGAAAAACAAGCTTTGAAAAATGCTACACAACTTTCGGGTGGCGAAAAACAAAGAGTAGCCATTGCCAGAGCCTTAATTAACGACCCGCTGATTATAATGGGCGATGAACCCACAGGAAACTTAGATAAGAAGAATACAGAAGTAGTTTTTGATATTTTTCAACAATTAGCCACCGAGTATCACCAAACCCTGCTTATCGTAACGCATGACCCAAGCTTTGCCAGTCGAACCAATCGGATTATTGAGATGGAGGATGGTAGGATTATTAAGAGTTAGCATAAATTTATTTCTATTATTTTTGATGATTGAAAGTTTTAAATTTATTAGATACGACTCATTTCACTATGAATAAAACACAAAGAGACAACCTAAAAAGTAGATTAAAAGCACTATCATATTATCAAATTGCTGGTGGTGTTTATGGTATTGGTAATATAATTTGGGTTCTTGCTACCAATCTAATTTCAATGAATCTACTCTTGATTTTAGCAATCTTTATTCCTTTTACAATTCTTAATTCCTACTCTATTTTTGTTGGGCAACAATTATTAAAAGGTAAAATTGAAAACGGGTTAAAATATTCAATGATTAATCAAGCATTACAAGTATTTTATTTTGAATTGTTTGGATATGCTTACAAATTCGTTGCCGGCATTGGAGTAATCTTTACGATAGACTATACAGATGATTTACTTCTAAGAACCACATTTTCTTTTCCTACCTCCCAATTGTCAATCAATCTTAATGGTGATTTAGTAATCATTGGAATAAACTTAATACCATTGTTTTTGATTAGATTTATTATCAAGGCTCGGGAAAAAATTGAAGAACTAAATTATGAATTTAGGCTATGAAATATCAGATTCAATATAACATATTAGAAGTGTTCAACAAACTGGCTTAGAAAATCAAAAACCTTTAGAACAACAACTTATTGAACAGATTTGGGGAGTCCGATTAAAGATAAATGCTTTAATTAAGCCAAGACTAAGCTTTGAGATTTCAACAAAAAAATCTCAAAGCTCAATACAAACAACTATCAATAACTCAACTCAACAATTTCTTTCACAATAGCTGGTGTAATATCTTTACGTTCGCCGAGGGCTTTCCAACCTCTTTCTGTAAAACGTTTTTCGATAAAATCTGCTGATTTGGCATAATCGTCAGTGTATTCTGACAAACGAGTTTTTGCCCCTAATTCATGTAAAAATGCTACTGTGCGGTCTATCGCAGCATTGGCTCTTTCTTCCAAAGTTCCTTCGGTAATGTTCCACACTCTTTGTCCGTATTGTGCTAATTTATCCTTTTTATTCTCGAAGCGTACACGGTATAAATTCGGGAAAATAATCGCCAATGTCATGGCATGATCAATATTATACAAAGCCGTAAGTTCATGACCAATGGCATGAGTAGCCCAGTCGGTAGGTACGCCTTTTTGAATCAAACCGTTCAATGCCATCGTACAACTCCACATAAAATTAGAAGCCGCTTGATAATCGCTAGGGTCTGCCAAAATTTTAGGGGCAACTTCAACCAAGGTTTGTAAAATACTTTCAGCAAAACGATCTTGCAACAAAGCCCCTGCTGGATAGGTAAGGTATTGTTCTAACACGTGTGTATAAGCATCAACAATCCCATTCAAAAGCTGACGATGTGGAATACTTTTGATTACTTCAGGGTCAAGTACAGAGAATTTTGGAAATAATCCTGGGCCACCCATGCCTAGTTTTTCATGAGTAGATTTTCGAGTAATAACTGCCCCTGAATTCATTTCTGAACCTGTAGCTGGTAATGTTAATACAGTTCCAAAAGGCATTGCTTTAGTAGTGCGAACTGGCTTTGTTAAAATCTCCCAAGGGTCGCCTTGGTAATCTACAGCCGCTACCAAGAATTTTGTACCGTCTATTACCGAACCTCCACCTACAGCTAGTACATAATCTACTTTTTCAGCACGCATGATTTCTACGGCTTTCATGAGGGTTTCATAGCTTGGGTTAGGCTCAATACCCGCAAACTCAATAACTTTTCTACCAGCCAAAGCCTTGGTTACTTGTTCGTAAACGCCATTGGTTTTAATACTTCCTCCACCGTAAGTCATTAAAATAGTGGCATCAGCAGGAATTTCTTTGGTAATTGAGGCTATTTGTCCCTTTCCAAAAAGGATTTTAGTAGGGTTCTGAAAATCAAAATTTAACATGATTATGGTTTTGTTTATAAATGAAATTTTCAGCAAATCTTTTTAATAAAAATGGTTTGCTGATACATATTCAACAAACCACAGCATTGAAAAGTTTTTATCTCACAAAAATCATAACATCACTTATCTATCACAATTCCCTCATACTCTCCTATCTTAGCTAATTTAAAACTGATAAAGCCTTCTTTCCAAACATATTTTATAGGGGCTTTAGTATTCAAAGAATATACCTTGGTAGGTCTAAAGCTGGTCTTAATTTTAAAAGAACGTTCGTACACAGGTAACGCATCAAAATACGAATTACCACTAAAACCCGTCAGGTTAATTAAGTGCATAATTAGTCCATCTGTATTTTTTGAAGAGACTTTATTTGGGATGTTTTTTCGGTATTCCTGCAAGATTACTTCTATGCGTTCGGGGGAATCGGTTTGTACTAATTCCGAGGCTTGGGGCATAATATAATCTATGGCATCCAACAATATATTTTTATGTTCTTCATATCCATGCAAATAATATAATTTACCCAGATTAATAGGCAAAATTACTGCTTTACTTTTAGGAAATTCTTTTATGGCCATGGCAAAATAATTGGTTGGCTCGTGTCCTCCAATTATTTCTGGCGGGCCGGGTCTGCCTTTGCTTAGAATTGGCAAAAAGGTTTTGTCTGCTCCCGAAAAATCGTATAATCCTAGATTAAATTTCCAAAATAGCATTGTTTGCTTTTTGAATCGTTTAAAGACTTCGGCATTATCTGGTTTCAAATAAAACCCTGACCCTTCATGGTCTTTATTAATGATTTTTGCCCCAAACAAGCTTTGTAACGTTTCGGGACTATCAAAAAATGTACGATTCGTCGCTATCAAATTGGTGCCTGCACTACTAGCTTCTTGTAGAATTTGTATTGCTTCTGGCTTGAGATAGGTGATTTCTGGAAGGATAATCAACTGATATTGCTTTACTTTCTCTGCTAAATTCGCTATTTGAGCATCTTCAATAATATCAAATGGAATATGAGCTTCTTTCAACATCAATTGAATACCTCTGTATTCTTGCATGGGGTCGCCACTTGGCCAAGAGCCTGGGGCAATCAAAGCTATTTTGGCTACTGAGGTATAATTACCAAAATAAGCTTCGTGTTTTTTATGAAAAGCATAAATCTTTTTGAAAACAGGGAAATTCCTTTCGTCTTCATACCCACGCATATCTCCCATCATACTCAAATCTAAGCCCGAACCATTAGCGATATTTTCGTAAAGTCTAATGCTTACCTCTTCTGGCTCGGCGGCATTGTAGCGTGACTGAAAGGATATTTGTTGAATGCTACTATTACTTATAATGTGGTTTGGAAATGAGTTTCGGGCATTATTCACATTATCAGAGGCAGTATAAGGCCAATAAGGTAAATTACTGGTCTGAGATTCGTGGCGAATAATATCAACGTGTTTATCTAAATAAGTGCAAATAGCAATTTGTTCATTTTTAGACTTTACCAGTTTGTGCAGTTTCTCTGACCAATCTTCAATCGTACTTTTTTTGAATGCCAAGTATTTTTGAAAAACAGGGTCGGCTTTGTCTTCTACAGTCGGTAAAGTCAATCCATTACTATATTCAGCAAAACGTTTTTTATCGTATTCATTTTGGTCAATTCCTTGATATTTTCCCTCATAAGGGTTATTTACTTGATAGCCCGGCATATTCAAGAAAATACCATCTATCGGGAAAAAATCTATTACCTCCTCAATAATTTTAAAGGCTTTGTCCTGCACATACGGAGCATTAATCGATACTACATACATATCAGTATTGATAATTCGCTCATTTTTGGGGGAGATATAACACCAATCTGGATGTGCCTTATAGATACTTTCATGTACTCGACTGAAATCAAAACGAACGATAACTTTGATATTATGCTGATGACATTTCTGTACTACTTCTTTCAACATATTATCTTTCATCCACGGGTTTTTGTAGTGGAAATTTAGCTTGGTATCATAAAATGCCATAATTCCTCCAGCATTGATGATTAAGGTATTGGCAGAAAAAGTTATCAAATCTTTTACTAAAGAATCTGGATTGAGGGTTGCGGCCTCATAAGCAGGAAGGTTGGTTTGGATTACTCGGAGGTTATTTCGTTTCCACCAAAAATCGCTCTTTGAGTCTTGAGAAAATACTAGATTGGTCAAAAAAAGGAATAATACAAATAGGAAAAGCTTTTTCATGTGTTAATGCTTGAGAGTGGACAAAATAAAAGTAAAACAAAAATCTGAAAGTGAAAGTCGGGTTTGTAGGTAATAATCATTTTCTTGTAGCTTATATTTTCAAGATAGACATCAGTTTTTATGAAGTTTGTATATTTACCAAATATTAAAACAAAACCTTATTTACATGAAAAAACTTTTTATTATCGTACTATTATTATGCTTAGTTGAATCGACTTTTGCCCAACAAAAATTTTATCAGATTGGCGATTATCCTTTAGAGAACGGACAGGTTCTGAAAGACTGTAAAATTGGCTATCGCACTTTCGGAAAATTAAATGGGGATAAATCGAATGCGATATTAGTGCCTACTTGGTTTACGGGTACGAGCCAACAAAAATCTTTTGTCGCCAATCCAAGTGATATTGCCGACAGCACTAAATACTTTGTCATCGTTGTAGATGCCCTCGGAAATGGCGTTTCCTCCTCTCCTTCTAATAGCGTTAGCCAGAAAGATAAACTTTTTCCAACAATCAGTATTCGAGATATGGTGAATACTGAATACAAATTGGTGAAAGAATCGTTAAAAATCAATCATTTATATGCAGTAACAGGTATTTCAATGGGTGGAATGCAGTCTTTCCAATGGATGGTTAGCTATCCTGATTTTGTTGATAAAATTGTACCTATTATTGGTAGTCCAAAGCAAAGTTCTTATGATAAATTGTATTGGAATCTACAGTTGAACATTATTGAGAGAGGTCAATATGCTAATGAGACGATGAAGACTGTCAATGCCTTACATCAATTAAACTTATGGACGCCTAGTTCCAGAGAAGAAAATACACAGTCGGACGATTATGCCAATTATATCAAAAAGATTGAGGAGGATGCATTGAAGCTAAATCCTTATGATTGGGCGATACAATTAAAGGCAATGATTAATCATGATATTTTTCAAGGGAAAAAGCCAGAAGAAATTGCCACAAAGGTAAAGGCAAAGGTGATGATAGTAGTAGCTACCCAAGACCACATGGTAAATCCACAAGCAGCCATTCGTTTTGGAAAATTATTAAAAGCACCCATCGTAGAACTAACGGGTAATTGCGGACACATGGCTACTTCGTGTGAGGGAGATAAAATGCGAGCCCACATTAAAGGCTTTTTGGATTAGCATTTATATTTAGGCGGTGACTTAGGTCCTAATGATTACCCACATCTTTTAAAAATTTAAAATAATGATGTCATTATTGATAAAATGGGCTTAAATCGCCTTTCAAACCTCATCCCCCAGCCCCTTCTCCTTCAGAGAAGGGGGGCAAACCTTGGGATTTAAAGCTCCCCTCTCTGAAGGAGAGGGGCTGGGGGTGAGGTTATTATACTTTGATTATCAGTTAATTATATACTTGTGGGTAATCAGTAGAACTTAGGTCACCGCCTAAATATAAAATTTACAGTTCTTCTTTAAACTGAAACGTAAGTACTGGTAATGGTGAACGAATGATTACTTGTTTAGACTTGCTTGGGTCTATAATTTGGCTAAGAAAATTACGATGATGAGCCGCTAGAACAATCAAATCTGCACCTTGTGCCTTAGCTGCGTTCAAAATTCCATCGGTTACATGTTCGTCCTTCACTTTGCTTATTTCAAAATCTTCTTTAATAAAAGTACCTTTAATCTGGTCAATAAATTGTTGATCTGACTGAATATCAGGTTCAAATGAAGCTTCTACTTTTACAAGATTTACTTTAGCCTTCAATTGACTGGTAATAGCAAACACTTGTGCTAATATGTCACTTTCATCAAACTCTAATTGGGTAGCATATAATACTTGCTTAATGGCTACATTTTCTACATTTTGGGGAATTGCCAGAACAGGAATAGAAGACTTGGCGATAATATGAGCCGCATTGCTTCCTATCAACTTATTCAAAAAGCCTCCTGAACCCGTTCTTCCTATTACCAATAAGTCTATTTCATGTTTTTCAATTACATCAAAAATACCAGAAGTTACATCATTTAATTCTAACACGGTTTCGTATGCTATACCAGCTGCCTCTATCTCTTTTTCAAAAGGAACGAATTTGGCATACATACTTTTAGTCTGCTCATTTAAAGATTCCATCATCAATAAAGAGTCTGCATAGATACCTGGTTCTACATAATAAGGCAAATAGGTATGTACTAAATAGATTTTAGCATCATAAGCTTTTGCTATTAAGATAGCATATTCTAGCGTTTTGTGTGAGTTCTCCGAGAAGTCGGTTGCAACAAGGATGTTTTTCATGGTTTGTAAATTGGTTTAATACAAATTTGTATTTTTTTTTAATTTTTTCAACTAATGAATATCAACCTTTTAACTGAATTTAGTCATATCAGAAGTATTATAATAATATGAATAAAATTCTGTACCAGACATTCACTAACAAAAGCCATACCTCTTTGTATATTTACCTAAGCTTTTTAGTTTATTGGCAAACAACTATGTATCAACTTGCCTTACTACTATGGCAAAAAACAATCTCTTAAAAACTAAATAACATGAAAAAATGCTTATTCTTGATTTTATTCTTTTTGTGCACATTTACAACCTTTTGCCAAACATTCCAAAAATTACGTGTATTAGTGCTGACCGATATTGAAGCTGACCCTGATGATTCACAGTCTTTGGTAAGATTTTTGACTTACGCCAATCAGTGGGATATTGAAGGTTTTATTGCTACTACTTCTATTCATCAAAAAGACATGGTAGCCCCTGAAAGTATTCATGCCACTTTAGATGCCTATGGAAAAATTCAAGCAAATTTATTAAAACATGAGCAAGGCTATCCTACAGCAACCGTGCTCAAGGCAAAAGTAAAGAAACATCTTGCCTTGTATGGTATGGAAGGTGTGGGCGAAGGAAAGGATTCTGAAGGTTCAGATTTAATCATTAAGACCCTTGAACAAAAAGATAGCCGTCCTGTTTGGATTCCTGTTTGGGGTGGCACTAACTGCTTGGCACAGGCTCTTTGGAAAATACGAAAAACCAAAAATAGCAAAGAGGCACAAATACTTTACGATAAAATAAGGGTTTACACGATTTCAGATCAAGATGACTCAGGGCCTTGGATTCGGAAAAACTTCCCAAGTATTTTTTACATCGTAACGCCGGGGTATAATTATTCAAAAGCTACTTGGTTGGGTATTGCTTTTGGTTTACCAGGCTCTAATACAGAAGTAGTAAGTAGCGATTGGCTGGCTAAAAATATTCAGCAAGGACACGGAGCTTTGGGAGCTACCTATCCTGATGTTGCTTATGGGATGGAAGGCGATACGCCATCTTTTTTATCATTAATCAATAATGGATTAAACACCCCTGAAAAACCTAATTTTGGAGGTTGGGGTGGCCGATATGAACTATACCTGCCTGAGTTTGAAGATTCAAACACGGGGATGTTTAAAAGAGCAAATTGGCCAAAAGATGAACCTGAAACTCGACCAATATGGACAAATGCTAAAGATTCGATTGTTTCTATTATCGACAAAAAGACCTATGTTGGTAATAAAGAAACAATATGGAGATGGAGAGAAGCTTTTCAAAATGACTTCGCTGCCAGAATGCTTTGGTGTACCAAAGATTATAAAGGGGCAAATCACCCACCTATTCCTAAGCTTAAACACGCTGAAGAAATCACGGTTAAAGCTGGGCAATTATTTTATTTAGATGCCTCTCCAACTACTGACCCTGATGGTGACTCTGTCAGTTTTCTTTGGTTTCAGTATCCTGAAGCAGGCACTTATAAAGGGTTGGTAAGCCATAAACCCTATGCTGCCAATTTGAAAAGATTACCAGTAACAGCTCCATTGGTCCATTCAGCAGAAAGTGTTCACTTTATTTTAGCTGTAAAAGACAAAGGAACGCCTGCTCTAACAAGGTATAAAAGAGTAATTATTAATATTGTTCCTTGATGATTGTTCTATAGAGCTTATTCCAAACCTGTAGAATTATTCAGATTGGAATAAGCTTTATAGAATCCTAAACAGTCTGCGAAAATAGTTTTCTTTCGGTATTTTCTTGCAACATCCTTTTATCAAAAGCCATGCATATATTACGAATAAAAGGTCGCCCTGCTGGGTTTACTACTAATGAATTGGCATCATAAGTCAATAATCCGTCCTGCTTAAAGCCTTCTAGCTTTTCAAACAGTGCTTGTTTTTCTTCAAAACTAAATTCATCATCTGACCACGAAGTAGCAAACTGACACATAATATCAAGTATCTGTTGACGAACGGTTAAATCCTCCTCTGTCAGAATATGTCCTTTCAAAATCGGCAGTTTATTATTCGCTATCATGTCTTGGTATTCGTCAATATCCTTTACATTTTGCGAAAAAGCGTTCCAAGAATCACTAATGGATGATACTCCTAAACCTAACAATACTTTTGTTTGGGTAGTAGTATACCCCATAAAGTTTCTGTTTAAAGTCCCCTGTTGCATGGCTTTATACATAGCATCGTGCGGTAACGCAAAATGATCCATCCCTATTTCAGCATACCCGTTTTCTTCAAAAAGCATCCTACCTGTTTCATAAAGCTTGCGTTTTTGTTCAGCCGAAGGTAAATCTTCGTCTTTAAAACCTCGCTGACCACTTCCTTTTATCCAAGGCACATGCGCATAAGAATAAAAAGCCAAGCGGTCTGGTTGCAACTCAATCGTTTTAGCAATAGTGTCCTCAATAGAAGATACCTGCTGAAAGGGTAAGCCAAAGACTAAATCGTGACTAATAGACTCATAACCGATGGCTCTACTCCATTCTGTCACTTGCTTTACATTTTCGAATGGTTGTATTCTATGAATAGCTTTTTGAACGACAGGGTCATAATCTTGTACCCCAAAGCTTACTCTTTTAAAGCCTAAATCATATAATGTTTTTAAGTGTTGGTATGAAGTATTATTGGGATGGCCTTCAAAACTAAATTCATAAGCTGAATTAATAGTGGCATGTTTTAAAATACCATTTATTAATAAATCTAGCATTTCTGGAGCAAAGAAACTCGGCGTTCCGCCACCCAAATGAATTTCTGTGATGTTCGGTTTTTCAGAAAAATGATTTAAATATAATTGCCATTCTTTCAAAACCGCCTCTATATAAGGTTTTTCTACCTGATGATTTTTAGTAATGCGCTTATTACATCCACAAAAAGTACAAAGACTTTCACAATAGGGAAGATGAATGTATAGACTAATGCCCGTAGCGGTATTGGTAGTTTCAAAAGTATTATTTAAAGAAGACACCCATGCATTTTCTCCAAAACTATCATCCTGCCATAAAGGTACCGTCGGGTAGCTTGTATAGCGTGGGCCGGGCACATTGTATTTACTAATTAATGTATTCATAAGTAGTGATTAGTAAACAGAGATTAGTGATTGACTGTGCTTGCCTAAAAGTTATCATTTGTTTACGATAGATGATAACGTCGTTTAAATTATATTGATTACTTAGCTCAAAATTAGCTTTAAGTCCTTACCAAGTCTTATGATTTTTATCAGTTTAGTTACTGATAAATCCTTGTGTAGGCTCTGACTTATCTCATGGGCAAAGCAAGTCTTTTAGGCGAATTTTGAGGCATAAATAATGCTAAAATCTTCAAAAAATGCAAGTTATCTTCTTTATGATTGGTATAAGTTTATTGATGGCCTTAGGTTTTCTGGGGGCTTTCTTCTGGTCGATGTCTAAAGGACAAAATGATGATTTACATACACCCGCTATGCGGATTTTATTTGAAGACAAAGACTAAAACCCTTCCCACCATGAAAAACAACATACAAAATCAAAACAGTCAAGAACAGAAAAAATGTACCTGCGACAAAGACTGTAAACGTTGCAAAGCCCTTAAAGAAATTGACTTTGAGCTAATTAACCAGAAATAAATAATATTATGTCAGCGATCAATACCAATGTAGAACATTTTGAGTACGATAATAAAATCGTCCGAAATTTTGCACTTGCCTCTATTATTTTTGCTATAGTGGGCTTGCTAGTCGGAGTACTTATTGCCACTCAACTCTTTATGCCTTCTGCCAACATTACGCAATACTTTACTTTTGGCCGTATTCGTGCATTACACACTAATGCTGTAATTTTTGCCTTTGTAGGAAATGCTATTTTTGCAGGAATTTATTATTCTTTACAACGTCTTTGTAAAGCCCGTTTGTTTAGCGACTTACTGTCGAAGATTCACTTTTGGGGTTGGCAATTAATTATTCTAGCGGCTGCCATTACGCTTCCTTTAGGGATGACGACCTCTAAAGAATATGCAGAATTAGAATGGCCTATCGATATAGCCATTGCCTTGATTTGGGTAGTATTTGGTATCAATATGTTTGGTACTATTCTAAAACGCCGTGAACGTCACTTATACGTAGCCATCTGGTTTTATATAGCTACATTCGTTACAATTGCCCTATTGCATATAGTTAACTCGTTGGCTATTCCTGTTTCATGGACAAAAAGCTATTCAATTTACGCAGGTGTACAAGATGCTTTGGTACAATGGTGGTACGGACACAATGCCGTAGCATTCTTCCTAACCACACCATTTTTAGGTTTGATGTATTATTTCCTTCCTAAAATGGCTAACCGTCCTGTATATTCTTATAAATTATCAATTCTTCACTTTTGGTCATTGATTTTCTTATATATCTGGGCAGGACCACACCACTTACTTTATACAAGCTTACCCGACTGGGCACAATCATTAGGAACAGTTTTCTCTATCATGCTGATTGCTCCATCTTGGGGAGGTATGATTAACGGTTTGCTTACGCTACGTGGTGCTTGGGATAGTGTACGAGAAGACCCTCGATTAAAAATGATGGTAGTAGGTATTACGGCCTACGGTATGGCTACTTTTGAAGGGCCGATGCTTTCGTTGAAAAACATCAATGCTATTGCTCACTATACCGACTGGATTCCTGCACACGTACACGTAGGAGCGTTGGGGTGGAATGGCTTCCTTTCATTCGCCATCATGTATTATATGATTCCTAAGATTTATGGAAACCAGATGTTCTCTAAAAAATTGATGAACGCTCACTTCTGGTTAGGTACTTTAGGAATTTTGTTCTGGGCTGTGCCAATGTATATCGCTGGTTTTACTCAAGGTATGATGTGGAAAGAATTTACAGCAGAAGGTAATTTAAAATATGCCAACTTCTTGGAAACTACGCTACAGATTATTCCAATGTATATGATGCGTGCTTTGGGTGGTGTTTTCTACTTATCTGGTGCTTTAATTGGTGCTTACAACATCTTCAAAACGATGCTTGTTGGTAAATTAGTAGCCAACGAAGCTGCTCAGGCGCCTGCACTCGAAAAAGTATTTGTAGCACAAGGAACCGATACTTACTGGCATAGATGGCTCGAACGCAAACCAATGCCTTTGTTAGTAGGTGCTTTAGTAGTAGTAGCGATAGGGTCTTTAATTGAGCTGATGCCTACTTTAATGGTAAAATCTAATGTGCCAACCATCGCTTCGGTAATGCCTTATACGCCTTTAGAACTACAAGGTAGAGATTTATACATTCGTGAGGGTTGTGTTTCTTGTCATAGTCAGATGATTCGTCCTTTCCGTTCAGAAACTGAAAGATATGGTGAATATTCTAAAGCAGGTGAATTTGTGTACGACCACCCATTTTTGTGGGGTTCAAAAAGAACAGGACCAGATTTACATCGCGAGGGTGGAAAGTACCCAGATTCTTGGCACTATCACCACATGCGTGAACCAAGCTCTATGTCGCCCGGCTCTATTATGCCAAATTATGAGTGGTTGTTAACGCAAACGCTGAATAGCTCAAACACCAAAGACAAACTAAAAGCCATGAAGACTTTAGGCGTGCCTTATGATGAATACGCTATCGAGCATGCTGATGAAGACCTTAAAATTCAGGCAAAAGGTATTGCAGATAACTTAGCCAAAGAGGGTATTAAAGTTACTCCAGACAAGGAAATCATCGCATTGATTGCTTATCTGCAAAGGATAGGTACTGATATTAAAAAAGGAGAGAAATAAAACCCCCTTCCCGTTATTATCATTCAAGTATCTGATAATCAAGAAATACACCAATTATTCTCTCTGCGTGTCTTGCCCTCCTCTTAACGAGGAGGGGGCAGAGGGTGAGGTTCTTTTTTTAAACAACTAAAAAGATGTTCAGACAATTGCTAAATAAAGTTCAAGGAGCGGATGTTCCTATGATTACTTCTCTTCTGATATTTTTTGTGTTTTTTTTAATGGTCGGAGTATATCTGTTCATTATTGATAAAAAACACCTTCAATATATGAGTCACTTACCCCTAGAGGAAAACAATTAAGCGATGAAAAAGATATATATATTCTCATTTTTATTAGGCTCGCATCAAATATTTGCAGCCGATACTCCCCAAAAAGAGTACTTTTTCGGTGGTATCAAAACTGGCGAAGACCTCCTCATGGTCTCGTTATTGGGCATTTTAATCATTGTTTGTATCATTATTTGTTTCCTTGCCTACGGATTACAGCAAAAAGTGAATGCTTTTTTGAAGCCTACTCTGCAAATTGATGAGGCTTATGAGCAAGCCATGCAAAATCGTACTTTCTGGCAAAAATTAGCCAGTTTGAAGCCTTTGTCAATGGAAAAAGACTTGGAAATGGAGCATAAGTATGATGACATTGCCGAGTTGGACAACCCTACTCCTCCATGGTTTATGTACCTTTTCTATGCTACTATCATATTCGGAGTTGTCTATTTAATAGGTTTCCATATCATTGGTAATGGTAAAATTATGGTCACTGAATATACAGAGGAGGTAACGATTGCGGAGAAAGCTCGTGAGGAATACATGAAGAAATTTGCCAATGCTGTTAATGAAGACAATGTAAAAGCTTTAGGAGACCCTAAGTCTTTGGCAAATGGGGCTAAAATTTATACCCAAAACTGTGTGGCTTGTCACGGAGAAAAGGCTGAAGGGAAAGTTGGGCCAAACCTTACTGACGAATTTTGGCTACATGGTGGCTCCGCAAAAAATATATTTCATACCATTACCGAAGGTGTACCCGAAAAAGGGATGATTTCATGGAAAAAGTCACTAAACCCTATTCAAGTACAGGAGGTACTTAGTTATATCGTTTCATTGAAAGGTACTAATCCACCGAATCCGAAAGAACCTCAGGGAGAAAAATATGACCCATCTGAAGCTTCGGTAGATTCAACAGCTAACAAAACCACAAGTGTTCATTAAAGTAAAATTGATACAATCCCCTAAGCGTAAAACACACTTAGGGGATTTGCTTTCTAACATTAAACAGATAAAATCGTGATACGATTATTATCTACAACAAATATGAAACAGGCAAAAATTGATACAAGCAATTACCGCGACCACCTCTCGAATGTTACAGAAACTGGTAAGCGTATCTGGATTTATCCTCGTATTGTCATCGGAAATTTTTATAAACTTCGAACCTACTTTTCATGGTTATTATTAGGTCTACTTTTCGGTCTTCCTCTTATTGAAGTTGATGGTCACCCTGTGTTTATGTTTAATGTTATTGAAAGAAAATTTATCTTTTGGGGAGTAACTTTTTTTCCACAAGATTTCCATTTAGTAGCCATTGGTTTACTTACTTTTATTGTATTCGTCATTCTCTTTACAGTTATTTTTGGTAGAATTTGGTGCGGGTGGGCTTGTCCTCAAACTATTTTTATGGAAATGCTCTTTAGAAAAGTGGAGGTATTAATAGAGGGCGACCATAATGCCCAAAGAAGATTGGATGCAGAAGCTTGGACGACCGAAAAAATATGGAAAAAGACCCTTAAACACAGTATTTTTGTATTGCTTTCTTTCTTGATTGCCAATACTTTTTTAGCCTACATTATTGGTAAAAGAGCGTTATTCACAATCATCCTTGATAATCCACTCGACCACCTCGCAGGGCTTTTCGCTATCATTATTTTTACGGCTGTTTTTTATTTTGTATTTGCTCGTTTTCGCGAATTGGTCTGTATTGTAGTTTGCCCGTATGGACGCTTGCAGGGTGTTATGCTTGATAAAAAATCGATTGTTGTTGCCTATGATTTCATCAGGGGTGAACCTCGTGGAAAAAAACAAACTGTTGAAGAAAAAAAGGTAGCTCCTGTAGCACATGGCTCTTGTATAGATTGTAAAATATGCGTACAAGTTTGCCCAACAGGTATCGACATTCGCAATGGTACACAATTAGAATGCATAGGTTGTACTGCTTGTATTGACGCCTGCGATGAGGTAATGGATAAAATCAGCGAACCGCGCGGATTGATTCGCTATGCTTCTCAGGAGGGTATCGAGCAAAAAACAAAACTAACATTCAATGCCAGAATTGCTTCTTACTCTTTTATATTGGTGGCTTTGTTAAGCATTCTGGGTTATTTATTAATGACCAGAAACATTATTGAAACCACTATTCTAAGGGCACAAGGGCTTACTTATCAGGAAAATAAAAACGGGACGGTTTCAAATCTTTATAACGTACAGGTATTGAATAAAAGTTATAAAACTATGCCCGTACAATTTAGGATAAATCAGCAAAATGCACAGATTAAAATGATTGGAAAAGCTTTGGTAGTTCAGCCAGGGGAATTAGCAGAATCATCGTTTTTCATAGAAATTCCGACTAAATCTCTCACTGATGGAAGTGTAAAAGTGGACATCGAGATAATTTCAGAGGGCAAAGTAATTGATCATGTAAAAACAAAATTCCTCGGTCCGATTCTTTAGGGGACTTGAGGATTTTTAGACTTTAGGACTTGAGGATGTTAGACTTGAAGACTTTAGGATTATGGACTTTAGGACGCTAGACTTGAAGACTTTAGACGCTAGACTTTTGGATTTAGGGATAGTTAAGATAGATAAAATTTAGGTATAAGAGTTTGTAGCTACTATGTTCCAAACATAAAATGTCTAATACTTAAAATTTAGCATCTAAAATCCGGCGTCTAATGTCTTCAAGTCTAGCGTCCTAAAGTCCTAAAGTCCACAATCCTCAAGTCTAGCATCTAGCATCCCAAAATCCAAAAAATAACTCTTTTCATACAAAAGACTAACAAAACTCATATCTTTTTATTGTTTAATACCATAGCTTTGAATCATAAAAATAACCAATATGAACTGGGGAAAATCAATCATTTTATGTTTTATACTTTTTGCTAGCTTTATTGGCACCATGGCCTATAGAATGTCAACTGCCAAGGTAGATTTAGTAAATAAAGATTACTATAAAAACGAAATAAACTATCAAGAACAAATTAATAAAAGGAAGAATTCATCCAATTTCAATGCTGTCAATATCATGACTTATTCATCTGATAATCAAACATTAAGGATTGCATTTCCAACAAATGTAAATAATGGAGCTATCACTTTCTTCAGGCCTTCTGACAAACGTTTAGACTTTACAGTACCTGTTAAAAAAGAACCTGTTTTCAATTATTCCACCGAAAAGTTAGAAAAAGGCAAATGGAAAGTACAGGCTACTTGGACAGACGGAATCAGAGAATATTACCTAGAAGATGAATTTGTTGTTCGTTGAGTAAAAGTAAAGATTATGCTTTAACCATTTTTTTATAGATACGGATTTACAATCCGTTCAAGCTTGAATTGATATAATGAATGTTCTTTTTTCCATAGCTTTTATGACGGGTCTGGCTGGCAGTTTTCATTGTGTTGGTATGTGTGGTCCTATTGCTTTAGCCTTACCCGTCGGAAAGCTTTCTTATATTCAAGCTACCCTTTCAAGAATATTTTATAACCTTGGGCGAACGGTTACTTACGGAATACTAGGCTATATTTTTGGATATTTCGGAGGACAAATTTTTGTAGCAGGCTTTCAGCAACAGTTATCTATTTCAATTGGTTTGTTGATGCTCATTTTTATGATTCCCAACAAATTAATTACGTTCTATCCTTTTCAAAAAATACCTTCTTTGATAAAAAGAAGTTTCGGTTCGTTAATAAATACCCATTCACTAATTAATTTCGCATTTTTAGGAATGCTAAATGGACTTTTGCCGTGTGGAACTGTATACCTAGCATTGGCTGGTGCTACAGTTACCACATCGCCCATTGAAGGAGCTATATTTATGGCTTTTTTTGGTTTGGGAACTTCCCCACTAATGTTTTCAGTTAGTATTCTACCTAAGTTTTTAAGTTTAACTGCTCGACAAAAGATTAATAAATATTTACCAGTATATTCTTTTGTATTAGCGTCTTTTTTTATTGTTCGAGGATTGAACCTAGGAATTCCTTATATTAGTCCAAAATTTGAAAAAGTACCCCTTAGCCAAAAAATTACAGATTGTCACGGAAAAATAAATAATTAACAAAAAATATTCATACTTATCTGCTTTCGTGCTCGTTAATATTATATACGGCTTCGCTAAATCAAGCCTGATTTAAACAAATACAGTCATGAAAAAAATACTTGTTCCAACCGACTTTTCAAACCTTTCCCTACTTGCATTAGATGCAGCGGTTGAGATTGCACAACAATCAAAAGCGGAAATTTTACTTTTCCATGCCCAGCCTTTACATTATATGGTAAGTGCTGATCCATTTCCAGTAACAATGTTGCCAAATTTAGATTTGGATTTATATAAATATGAGGTAGAAGATGCAACTAAGAAATTACACGAAATTGCAGACGCACCTATTTACGATGGCGTAACTATTACTCCTATTTTAGCAGATAGTTACTTACCCATTGAAGATGCCATTACTCAACAATCGGATGTAGATTTAATTGTGATGGGTTCGACGGGCGCTGATGGCTGGAAAGATTTATTAAGTCATTCAAACGCTGAATCTGTTATCAGAAATTCGCATTGCCCAGTGTTAATCGTAAAGCAAACTGAGAAGAAATTCAAGATGAAACGCATTATGGTAGCGGTAGACTTTGAGACTAAAATTACAGCCAGTTTTATTCATAAACTACAAGCTACTAAAGCTAAATTAACGTTTGTGTTCATTAACACGCCAGATGGTTTTGAAGATAGTCATACTACTACCGAAAAGATGTTTAAACTCGGGGAAGAGTTAGGCATTAAAGAAATCGATTTCTTGATTTACAACTACTATAACATTGCCAAAGGAATTGTAGCTTGTGCCAAAGATATGAAAACTGACATGGTTGTATTAACAACTAACGGCAGAAAAGGCTTGAGCTTATTATTTGCTGGTAGTATTACTGAAGATGTAGTCAATCATTCTGATATTCCTGTATTAGCACTGGTTTAAATCAAATCCTATTGACGGCTTGCAAAGCGACTTTTTCAGGGGAAAGAGTCGCGTTTGTTTTTAAATATTTTATAGCCACTTATCAACACCGCCATGATGGGAGCAAGTCATCGTTCTTCTTTCATTATTGTCTATCCTTTATTTTTATACCCGAAAGCTTTATCAAGAAAAGCTTACATAGCCTTCATTTAAACAGATTTCTTTATGAAAGTCAATAATCCATTACCTTTGTATATGGATTATTTTAAAAAACTACTCAACTTACTAAAAACTGAGCGCGACGAAAGCCTAAATCAGTATATCCAACTTACCGAAAAATCATCCGTAAGCGAACGCAGAGCAAACGGACTTACGTGGTATCCGATTGCTATAAGAGGTTCTGAAATTGGCCGTGGAGACTATTTAACGGTTGAAATTGAACGTACTACTCATCATGACCTTTCTCATCAATTCAGGTTTGGCATGCCTGCGGTGCTTTTTAGTAATCATGATCCTCAAGCAGATAGAATAGAAGGTACAATTACCCATCAAAATGGCAATCGTTTAAAAATCACCCTCAAAACAGATGAACTACCTGACTGGAGCCGAGATGGCAAACTAGGCATTGATGTCTTGTTTGATGACAATAGTTTTGATGAAATGCAGGCTGCTCTTAAGCAAGCCGCTGCCCTCAGCGAACAAGCTAATACAAATTTGGTAAAAGTACTCATCGGAGAAAAAAAACCTACTTTTCAAACAGACATTAAAACAGTTTCTGTTCCTAATTTGAATACTTGGCAAAATGAGGCTGTCAATAAAATATTAGCTGCGAACGAACTAGCCATTATTCACGGCCCTCCGGGTACGGGTAAAACCACTACGCTGATTCAAGCGATTAAAGCCCTTATCCAACGAGATAATCAAAAAATTCTAGTAGTAGCACCAAGCAATACCGCTGTAGATTTACTCAGCGAAAAATTGCATGAAGAAGGGCTAAATGTATTGCGTGTTGGAAATCCAGCTAAAGTAAATGAAAAGCAATTGGCCCTTACGCTTGATAGCAAAATGGCTGACCATACGATGCTTCGTGATGCTAAAAAACTTAAAAAACAGGCTCAGGAATACAAAAATATGGCACATAAGTACAAGCGTAGTTTCGGCAAATCTGAAAGAGACCAACGCAAACTACTTTTTGATGAAGCCCATAAAATCATGAAAGAAGTCGGTAATACCGAACAGTACATCATTGATGACATCGTAGGCAAAGCACAAATCATTACCGCTACTTTGGTGGGGGCTACTCACTACACAGTTAGAAATCTAAAATTCGATACCGTAATTATTGATGAAGCTGGTCAAGCCCTTGAACCTGCCTGTTGGATTCCTATTCTAAAAGCACAGAAAGTAGTATTGGCGGGTGACCACTGTCAGTTACCGCCTACTATCAAATCAAGTGAGGCGGCAAAAGATGGACTAAACAATACCTTATTAGAAAAATGTATTGCTTTACATCCCGAAGCAGTTACTTTATTGGCCGAGCAATATCGTATGAATGAGCAGATTATGGGCTATTCTTCTAAAGTATTTTATCACAACAGACTAAGGGCTCATGCTTCGGTGGCTAAACGTACCCTCAAGAGTGATAATACTCCTTTACTATTCATTGATACTGCGGGCTGTGGATTTGAAGAAAAAATAGAAGGTACAAGTTCCACTAATCCTGAAGAAGCAATGTTATTGATAAAACATCTTAGCCTTTTTAGTGACGAATTGGCATTGGAATACAAACCAGAAGATTTCCCGACTGTTGCAGTTATTTCCCCTTACAAACAGCAAATCAAGTTATTAAATGAGCAATTGCTCCATACGCCTGCGTTGCAAATATTTACGGATAAAATATCCGTAAACACCATTGATAGTTTCCAAGGACAAGAGCGTGACATTGTCTATATCAGCATGACGAGGAGCAACACAGAAGGAGTCATTGGCTTTTTATCAGACATTCGCAGGATGAATGTAGCGATGACCCGTGCTAGAAAAAAATTAGTAATTATTGGCGATAGTGCCACGTTGGCTCAGTTTCCTTTTTATTCAGATTTTATAGAATATACCGAAAGCCTAAATGCCTACCAAAGTGCATGGGAATTCATTAATTGATTTACTGTCTTCAATCAATAATTCTACTAACAAATATCATAGTTTAGGGGTAAACAAGGGTGTAATTTTGACATAACAAAAACGGAGAATGACTAATTATTTATCTGTTTTTCAATACTTTAAGCAATAGCAAAATTATCACTCCATTAAACCTAAATCCATGAAGACTTTTTTTTATAGCGTCAAAGAGTTCGAAAAACCATACCTTTTAAATGCGAATCACAATACACATGAAGTTAGTTTAAGTACTCAGAGTTTAGCAGTTGAAACCGCCATTTTATCTGCTGGCTATGAGGCAATTTCAGTGTTCACTAATGATGATGCATCGGCGGAAGTCTTAGCGCTTCTTCGAGAGAATGGTGTTAAATATATTGCTACAAGGTCAGTAGGAACAGACCACATCGACCTTGTAGCAGCTAAACAAATGGATATTAAAGTTGGCAATGTTCCTGCCTACTCGCCTTATTCAATAGCAGAACATACTATTGGTATGATGCTGGCATTGAATAGAAAATTGGTATTAGCAAATGCCAATGCTCATCAATATCAATTTGATTTAGCTCCATTAATTGGCTTCGATATGCACGGCAAAACGGTAGGTATTATTGGCTTAGGAGAAATCGGTTCGATTGTCGCAAAGATTCTACATGGTTTTGGTTGTAAAGTATTAGTTTATGATGTTGTTCAAGATTCCAAAAAGGCTGAAACATTACATTTTACGTATGTTACATTAGACACACTTTATGTGGAGGCTGATATTATCACTTTGCATGTGCCTTTTACAGCACAGACTAAATACTTGATTAACCAAGAAAGTATTAATAAAATGAAAAACGGAGTAATGTTGATTAATACAAGTAGAGGTGGAATTGTTAATACTAAAGATATTCTTAAGGCTTTAATATCTGGCAAAATTGGATATTTAGGCTTAGATGTATACGAAAATGAAAGAGGTATATTTTTTAAAAACCATCAACCTCAAGAGAAAAAAGATCAGCTTTTATTGACATTAATGCAATTAGAGAATGTGTTGATTACAGGACATCAGGCATTTTTAACGAATGAAGCTTTAACCAATATTGCTGACAAAACCATCGAAAATTTAAGCGATTGGGAAAGGGAATATTATAAAGAGTGTAATTCAAAAATAGGTAAAGTTGTACATTTAGAAGAATTATTACATTAGTTTTAGGGTGGATATATGAAAAAGGCTTCCGAATTCGGAAGCCTTTTTGTTAATAGCTTACTTTTTACTTACTTACATAAAAATGATGGTAAGCTAAAAGTCGAGTTCAATTCCGCAGAATTATCTATCCACAAATCGTTCTGATAATACCAGATACCACCAAGGTTAAACATAAAATTATACTTTTCTCCTCTGACTAATAAAGTTGATTGAGCTACCAATTTATTATCAGCCGTTGCCTTCAATGTACCTATACTTGTATATCCTTTTCCATCTTTTAAGTCTGCCGCCGCTTGAACATCCCCAATCTTGAATGGATAACCATTATCACACTTAGGAGTAATCGTTATTTTAACATAGTTGATAGGACTTACTAACGTAACATCAACATTTGTCACAGCATTTACATTGGTACAACTTACATTCAAAGATTTAGTAAATAATACTTTGCCTGTAATACTTGTAGTAGTAATAGTTAAGTTAGAAGATGTTGGGGTATTACCTCCTATTTGACCTTGTACAAAAAGTTTACAATTCAAGGTTATCCCTAAGCCATGCGATTCATTAAATAAAATTCTTCCACTGTTATCTACTACAGTCGTTTTAACGGTCTCTCCTGTATACAAAGGATCACTTAATACATTCAGTTTAAGGTTTGAACATTCAGATAATAAATCTCCGCAATAAAATTCAGTCAAATGGTTTACCGAAGCCACAAATTCTAAAACACTTCCATTTTTCTTCACAGTAGCAGTACCTTCATATTTAAGTGTTTTGGCATCAGCATCATAACTAGCAAAGTTTAATACATCTCCTTCTTTAATATCTTGTCCTGCTGAGTTTTTAGTACCTACTCCAAACTGGAATTTGATTTCAATCGGTGATGAAAAAGTTTTTACCTTCTGACTATTTTCATTAGAAATCACAGCACTTACTGCCGAAATAGGATTAATACTAAAGTTTGGAATTACATTATCGTTTTTATCCACAACTTTCATCCCACTTTGTTGCTTATTAACAATTACACTAGCCTTTTGTGGATCTATCTGTACGAGCACAACATTCAGTTTACCTCCTACCGGAACGCCCGCTCCATCTTTCAAAGTTACTCCAGCGCCAACGGTTAATGTAGCGGAATGACTACTACCTGCTAATGCTGGTGTAGTTATCTGAATAGCTTTCGTAGTTTTCCCTGTATTATCAGCATCCTCTTCTTTTTGAATTACCGTAGTACCTGTAGGTGGCGTAGCAATTTTAGTAAGCTTAACAATTACCTTTTGGTCAGTATTACTTGTAATTTCTACAGGAGTTATCTCTTTTAAATATCCATCTACGGCTGTTACAATCGTAAATTTAACTGGCGCCGTAGTGCTGGCGGTAGTTCCAGGTTTTAATGCCAGAATCATGATACCATTCTTAGGTTTAAACACTTTTTTGTTAAAGCTATCTACAATTTTTGCAGAGTCACTTCCTGCAATATGCACATCTATGGTGCTTGGTAATTCCCCTAAGTTATCATTCGCCTGCGAATATTGAACGATAATACTAGTGCTTACTACAGCGTCAGGAAATTTGAATTTTACACCTTCTAAAGGTGGAGTACAGGAATAGCTTATAGCGATGCAAGCAAAAAGAAGTAGTGCGTAAGTAATATATTTTTTCATTGTGTGATGTCATTTGAGTTAAGTACAGTACTATTATAGTTTAATTCTAACAGTAAAAGATAATTTAGGAATAAATGCGTAGTTCTTCACGTTGTTCTCAATACTTAAAATATTAGCATCCGTAACCAATGTTTCAACCACACCAGAACGGTCTAGCGTTAACTTAGGCGAACCAGAATAATAAGCACCCATCTCAAAACCAAAACCTACTCTACTTTTAGGAATTGCACGTCCAAAACCTATTCCTAAATAAGGACGGATTTTATTGCCTGTAACTTTCAAATTTGCTTTCCCAAAATCCTGTGCATCTATTTCAAAATCTGATGCAAATTTAAACTTACCTGTTTTGACAGTTGGTTCTGCCATCACCTCCGAATCTCCAGTACCATAAGCTAAACCTCCTACCAACTTAAATGATTTTCTCTTGAACGGATGAAAATCAATAAGTGCATCTATTTGAAGCGATTTAACTTTCGGAGAAATATCAAGGTCAGAAGCACCATCTCCTAGCGAAACCGTTATAGGTGGGGTTACAAACATACTTACATCTAAGTAGCTAAAGCCAACTCTAAGGTTTACAGAATTGTCTCGTTTAAGTGCTTGAGCAACTTCAGCGCCAAACCCCATTGTTCCGAACTGAATACCTATAGAGTTTTTTCCATAAATATGTTCCGTTAAAATCGGTGGCGTCTGAGACGGGGATGATTGAGCAATTACATGGGTGGTTATGCCAAATGTCAGCAAAAAGTAGAAGAGCTTTTTCATTAGTTTAAAAATATATGATTTAGTTTTAATATTTAATTTAATTAGAATAATAAGGATTTGAAAAACATATGTTCCTGTGATGTACCATACTTACAAAAAATCAAAAATATAATTTTATTTTTATTATTTTGTTTTTTTTCAATAAATATAAATACATATTCGACAAGATGAAAATATTAGTTTATTTTCATCTGCTTGATTTTTAATAGAATGATGATTTAGTGGAAGAATTCAAAAACATAACTTTATCCTTATTTTTTTGAATTTTATAAAAAACCCGGGATTTATTTCATCCAACTGGGGCGTCCTGCATGAATAGTTTCTAAATATACTTCATTAATATCAATAAATAGTATACATTTTAAAAAACATCATTGATAAAGCTTTATGGATTGCCTATTAAAAACAAATAGGAGCTTACCAATAAGAAGTAAGCTCCTAGCAAAATTTAATTAAAATCAGCATTTAGTTATAGCACTTTGCTGAGAAATTGATACAGATGATGCTTAGTGAAATTGAAGTCTTTTTCAAGCATTTCGAATGCCGATCTTTGGCGTTCATGAATTAGCTCCATTTGTTCGTCAAATAGAAAACGCTTATTTTGTGCATAATCTACAAAAGACTTTTCTTGAGTTTTGATACCAATTAGTAAATTTTCACTTACTTCATTAATATGTCGGAATCGTTCATGGAGCTTCCCTACTTCTTTTACTAATTCCTCCTCAGTATTTTTACTTTTAACCTCTTCAAGAAGCGTTTGGAAGTACTTCACTTCATCAGCAAAAAAAGCCAATGATTCTATCCATTTATTGTTTTCATGGTGACATACTTCAAATTTCATAACTATTTGGGATTAAAGGATTTTTGATAAACACTTATAAAAATCATTTTTGGTATGAATAAACTCTTTCTCAAAAACTTGATAACGTTCGCGAAGTGTATAATGTTGGTCATAAATCTCTTCTCCTAATAAAAATTCTCTACCCAGTGCATCGTCTTCAAAACCCCATTGCTCCTGATTGATTAAGTGTACTAATTCATCAGATTCTTTATGTAAGTTTTGCCATCTTGTTTCAAAAACAAAAACTTGATTTAATACTTCTAATAAAGTATTTTTTGATTTGACTTCGTCAATCAGGGTATAAAAGTATGCTAATTCTTCCCGATAAAAGGCTAAATTCTGTAACCATTTGATATTTTCTTTATGATAAACCCCATATTTAAATACTTGGGTATCATAAATGTTAGTTTTTATATTATTCATATTTCATCAATTTGATTATTAAATATTTATATCATAAATTTCTTTAACTTTTAGGGTTTTAACTATCATTAGAATCATATTGGTAACTGACATATATCAAGTTTCTTGGGTATATAGCTGTCTAATTTGTACCTTTATCATTAATAATATATATAATTATGGACTTCCCTATCAACAACCTACTTTTAAAATCAATTCTAGAAGATACACCAACCTTTATGGGTATCTACGATATCACTACCCATCGGTATGCATTCATTAATAAAGTAGGTTTAAATATGTTTGAAGCTACAGACATAGAAGAATTTACACAGAAGTATCCAGAAGGGTTTAGAAAAGACAAACTGAACCTAGAAAATTATAACGAAATATATCACCAATTAAAAACTAAGCAAACAAGGATTGAAGAAACGCTCTTTGAAACATCAAGCAAGCTTCAGTTTTGGGGAACTCTTCAAATTTCAATATTTGAAAGTGAAGGCCATGAGTATTACTTGGTCAGAATCAATGATACTACCTATCAAAAAAATGCTGAACAACAATTAGAGGACGATAACAACCGTTTTGAAGCATTATTCATGCATGCTGCTATTGGGCTAATAATGGTTGACCGTGAAGGCAAGATTATTTTATCAAACCGTTTTGCCAATGTAATATTTGGCTATGAAACGGGTGAATTAGAAGGACAATTACTAGAAGTATTGATTCCTCATAATATTAGAGAGAAGCATCGGGAAACATACGAAAACTATACACACAAGCCACAGTCAAGACCTATGGGTATTGGGCTTGACTTAAAAGCTCGTAAGAAAGATGGTACACTTTTCCCCGTAGAGATTAGTTTAAGTCATTTTAAATCTGGTGGCAAACCTTATTATATTTCTTTTATTAATGATGCTACGTTCAAGAAGAAAGCCGAGACCGATTTATTAATAAAAACTACTGAAATACAAAAACTGAATAATAGTCTTGAAAAAGAAGTAGTAAATCGCACGAACGCTTTGGTTGAAACGTTGAAGAACTTAGAACAATCTAAAAAAGAGCTTGAAGTTGCCCTTAACAAAGAAAAAGAATTGGGCGAGCTAAAATCAAGGTTTGTTTCGATGGCGTCGCATGAATTTAGAACACCTCTTACAGCCATCCTTTCGGCGGCTTCATTAATTGAGAAATATGTTAAAACGGAAGAACAAGACAAAAGAGAACGCCATACACAGCGAATCATGAATGCTGTTGGCAATTTGACGGATATACTAGAAGAATTCCTTTCTGTTGGCAAACTAGAAGAAGGAAAAGTAAATGCGAAATTGGCTAATTTTGAATTGCCAGCACTAGTTGATGAAAGCCTTCGCGATCTGAAAAATATGCTCAAGAAAAACCAGCAGATAGATTATCAGCATATTGGTGATACTACTGTGTGTTTGGATAAATCGCTGTTCAGGAAAATCATTATTAATTTAGGCTCTAATGCCGTGAAGTTTTCAAATGAAAATTCAACGATAAGTATATCTACTGAAAAACTTGAAAAAATGCTTATCCTTAAAGTATCCGATCAAGGCATTGGTATTTCCGAGGAAGATCAAAAACATTTATTCGACCGCTTTTTCAGAGGTGCCAACGTAACAAATATCCAAGGCACTGGTTTGGGTTTACACATTGTAGCACGATATACGGAATTGCTTGGTGGACAAGTATTTGTAGAAAGTAAACTTAATCGCGGAACAACTTTTAGTATTAAGTTTGATTTATAATTTTAACCCACCCATTATTAAAAAATTCTTAATTATTAAAATATATGAAAACAATCCTA
Organism: Arcicella sp. GW458-12-2-14-TSB2; assembly: GCF_059423785.1. Classification (NCBI taxonomy): domain Bacteria; kingdom Pseudomonadati; phylum Bacteroidota; class Cytophagia; order Cytophagales; family Flectobacillaceae; genus Arcicella; species Arcicella sp. GW458-12-2-14-TSB2. The sequence continues at coordinate 30,884 of NZ_JBWKYN010000015.1, forward strand.
CTTATCGAAGATAGTGATGACATCAGAGAAACCACTGCTGAGATATTAGAACTTGCTAGTTATAATGTTCATACAGCTGAAAATGGGAAAACTGGGGTTGAGCTTGCCCAGAAAGTGAAGCCAGATTTAGTAATTTGCGATATTATGATGCCTATTTTAGATGGATATGGCGTATTGCACATTTTTAGTCAAAATCCAGACCTGCAAAATATTCCCTTTATTTTTTTAACTGCCAAAGCTGAACGCTCGGATCATCGAAAAGGCATGGAAATGGGTGCTGACGATTATCTAACAAAACCTTTTCAGGAAATCGAGCTTTTGAATGCTGTAGAAAGTAGGTTAAAGAAAATAGACAACCTTACGAAGTCTTTTAAAAATACAGCATCAGAAATAGAAGAACTTTATCAGCAAGCACGTGAATATGTTGATATTAATTCTCTTTCTAAAGACAGAAAAATATCGAATATTAAAAAGAAGCAAATCATCTATACAGAAGGCGATGAGCCTATTAAATTTTACTTTTTAAAGTCGGGCAAAATAAAGACATACCAGTCTAATCGTGATGGGAAAGAGTTTGTAACTGGCTTATACAATTCGGGTGATTTTTTCGGTCATATCGCCATCATAGAAAGTAGTGAATACCAAGAATCAGCAGAAGCCCTTGAAGATTGTGAAATTATCGGTATTCCTAAAAATGATTTCTTAGAATTAATCACCAGAAACCAGTCTGTTGCTAACAAATTCATTAAAATGTTGGCTAATGATATCCACGAGAAAGAAAAGCACTTAACTCAAATGGCATATAATTCTTTGCGAAAGCGTACTGCTGATGCATTAGTCATGCTGTCTAAAAAATATAAAACTGAACAGCAAGATAAATTTTCAATCCGAATTTCCAGAGACGACCTAGCGTCGGTAGTGGGTACTGCTACAGAATCGCTTATCAGAACACTGAGCGACTTTAAATCTGATAAACTTATTGAAGTAAATGGTAGTGAAATCACCATTCTTGAAGAATACAAGTTGGCTAACCTTAGGGGGTAAGCCATCAGTCTTTTTCAAAAAAATAAGACATTCCCTCCTCATCAATATCGTCATAAGTGAACATTTCTTTATGGCGATTTTTCATGTAATACCTAATCAAGATAAAATCACCCAAGCAGCCATACGTGTGCAATATTAAAGTTGTAATAATCAACACCTTGTAGCTAGGAATAAAGACCAAGGCTATTATCAATCCCAAAGAAATTACTAGGAAAGGCATTACAGCCACGATGGCGTTTTCTTTTAGACTCATCACAAATTTTTGGGCATAAGCATACACCATCAGACTTTTGGGTGTCCAGCCAAATCCTACTTTTTCAGCACCCAATATTTTAAATACTAATCCATGAATGCCTTCGTGAATTGGTAACAAAATAAATATTAACACTGGGAATGCTGCTGCTATTTGCCAAACATCAACTTTGGCTTGCCCGATCTGCTTACCAATAACATATCCGAAAGCACCGCCTGCTATAAATAATAATACCACAAAAAAGATTTTTTGAGCAAGAGGTTTTTTTGTTTGATTCGAGCTATTAGGGTTGACTCCTAACTCTCTCATCAAAAACTTCATCATCTCTTCAATCCTAAAGGATTCAATCAGTGAAAAATTATTAGGATTATGCAGTTGAGCAATACTTGGCTTTTTCATGTCAAAAAAAATATGTTCATCAATTACGGTAACTTTTGTAATTAATGAACATATCAATGTCTATAAACTTAATAATTCTTTAAATCGAATGGCTTGTCGTCTCGAAATTTCGATTTTATCTCCGCTTTCTCGTAAGGTTACTTGTAATCCTCCTGAGAACCAAGGCTCAATTTTCTGAATGTATTTTAAATTGATAATGTGTTTACGGTTGGCTCTGAAGAAGGTCTTTGGGTCTAATCTATCTTCCAAGGCATTCAATGATTTTAACACCAATGGCTTTTGGTCATCAAAATACAACCTTACATAATTCCCCATCGACTCGAACAAGCGCACATTCCCTAAACGAACAAACCAACATTTTTCACCATCTTTTACAAATACTTGGTCGTTTTCTGTTAATACGATTGTATTATCTTTTACAGTTTCTGTAAGTTGCTTTTGGCGGTCAAACTCCTCCTCTACTTTCTGAATTGCCTCGCTAAGTCTGTGTAATTCTATTGGTTTTAGTAGATAATCTAGGGCATTAAATTCAAAGGCTTTAATAGCATATTCGTCGTAGGCCGTCGTAAAAATCACTTCTGGTACATTTCCTTCAAGGTCGCTTAGCAAATCAAAGCCCGTTTTGCCTGGCATTTGAATATCCAGAAATAATAAATCTGGGTGTACCTCGTCAATAAGCACTACTGCTTCATCAGCATTAGCAGCTTCGCCAACGATATTAATTTTAGGAAAATTCTCTAGCAAGCGTTTTAATTCGTTTCTTGCCAAACGTTCGTCATCAACAATAATAGCCTTCATATTTAATTTTATGGTTTCTGATTAGCGGTATTATCCTTTATAACTAATCATACATTAGATTGTCACTTTGGGTTTTACAATATTGGTTATTTTTGAAAACGGTGTGTCTTTTTCTGGTTCTACTGAGGGTATCGGTATCGTAATTTCGGCTGTTACTACCTCTTTGGAAGCCTGATAAATTCTAAATTTAGATTCAGGACCAAACAATAACTCTAACCTGTGGGCAGTGTTTTCTAGTCCAAAGCCTCCTGATTCTGTCGTTTCTAAAATACCCGTATTACTAATAATAATCAGTAGATTCTTTCCCACCAATTTTGCTTCCAAGCTTACGAATCCTCCTTTCACAGGCTTTGATACGCCATGCTTGATAGCATTTTCTACCAGCGTTTGTAATAACATTGGTGGAACTTGCACATGCATGGTATCTGGATAAACATTCTTTCTGATTTGCAGCCGTTCTTCGTATCTTATTTTCTCTAAAGCTAAGTAATCGTCAACAGTTCTTAGCTCTTCCGACAGCGAAACAGTTTTTCTTCTATCTGCCAATAAAGAACTTCTCAGGATATTGGATAATTGCGTGACCGCTTTCTGGGCTTTGTCAGGTTCTTCCAGAATCAACGCACGAATACTATTCAAAGCATTGAACATAAAATGCGGATTCATCTGCGCTCTTAATACTTTCGATTCTGTTTCTTTTACCGATGATTCTAACCGTATTTTATCTACTTCCACTTCCGACTTCCGTTCAAAGTAGTGTGAAGCGTAATAAAACAACGTCCAAATCATTAATGGCTTTGCCCAGCTAAAAATGAATTGCATGACAAAAAAGAACGACCATAGGTTTCGGCCTTCTTCTTCTCGCAATAGATAAGAATCTAAAGGAATGTTTACAAATGCCATAAAAAACGACATAAACCCTACCGCTATCAATATGCGTGGGATTACTCTATCTATTGGCAATTCTACCCATCCGTATTTTTTTATTACTTTCCTGAAATTATGTGTAATTATAATGGCTACAACAACATTTAATAATGCTGCCACGAACCAATCTAAAGACCAACCGAAATCATTCGAATAAATCAAGGCCTCGTTGGCCAACCAAGCTGACCAGCCGAATACTTGCAGAATCCAATATAACTTAGCTCTAGACATATTAATCTATTCAAATACACTTCAAATAAAAGCGTATAAATTTATTTACCACCGTTTCTTCTATCCTTTTTTATAACAAATTAAGGCAATGTAATAAAAAGCAATGGAATTATTCAGTAAACGGAAGGTGGGGATGATAAACGGATAAAAGAAGAAATGAAGATTTCAGGGAAATATGTGTTGAAGTATTTTAACGCCATATTTCCCTGAATGATTTTATTCAACGATTAGGTCGTCTAGATGTGAAAGGTCATTTTCTAATTCTACAGAAAACTTACCTTGTTCATAATCATAAGTAAGTTTGTATAAACAAAGGTTAGCATGTTCAAACGTATCCATTTCATGTAGTTCGCGTTCAAGCAACAATGTCAGGATTATCCTAATAGCCCTGCCGTGCATGGCTACCAAAATTGTTTCTTCTTCTGAGCGCGATATAATCAAATCTATCACGGGCTTCTGGCGAGTTAGTACATCTAGTGGACTTTCACCTCCTTCAGAAGGCATATCTACCTTTCCATTAATCCAACCGTCTATTAATATTTTATAATATTCGTTATCAATATCATTAGGCACTTTTCCTTCACGTACTCCCCAGCTTATTTCGTTGAGTCCTTCGTGTTGTTCCCATGGTAGCCCTTTTTCAAGGAATTTTTTTACCGATTGATGGGTTCTCTTTAAAGCAGAAGTATACACTTTATCGAAAAGAATGTCTTGATACTTTTGATAGAAAGCTTCAGCCTGCGCTTGTCCTAATTCATTCAAATCAGAATCTACACCACTGCCTTGAACTATTCCCTGACGGTTGAAGTCTGTTTCTCCATGACGGATTAAATAAATGGTTTTAACTTTTGGAGTTTTTGATTGGTCGTTAGACATTGATTTGAAGGATTATATTTATGGCAATCTTAATAAAGTATTTCACGCCTTTTTTCAAATTTTATAAAGTTAATCAATAAAATAATAATTTACTTTGACTAATTTCCCGCAAAAATACAGTTTTTGAACATAATTCATACCATCTAACATGATAAAAACATCCTATACACTCGAACAACTTAATGAAAGAAGTACAGGTAATATGGTTGGCAACTTAGGAATCGTATTTACTGAAATTACCGATACTTATATTTGTGCTAAAATGCCTGTTGATGAAAGAACCAAACAGCCTATGGGATTATTGCATGGGGGGGCTTCAGTAGTATTAGCAGAATCATTAGGAAGTATTGCTTCATGGATGGTTTTGGAGGATCATAATAAGTTTGCTGCAGTAGGAGTTGAAATCAATGCGAACCACTTAAAGTCTGCACGTGAGGGCTATGTTTATGCAAAATGTTCCCCTTTGAAAATCGGAAGAACTATGCACGTTTGGGATATAAAAATAACCGATGAAAAAGGAGATTTAGTATGTGCTAGTAGACTGACAACCGCCATTATTGAAAAACGTTGATAGTGGAAGCATATCAATAAAATACAAATTACTAATAATCAACATCTTATAAAATATCGCGAAAATTTTAAGTTTTCTGAAACCTCATTACTATACAAGATGTTATTTTTACATCAATAATACATCACTAAAAACTTCTGGATATGACCCCGACTTCGGAATTTCATATTTTACAACAAACAAACAAATTAGCAAAACTCTGGCAAACGGCTTTTTCAGAAGGTTTTCCTATGGCATTATGGCAATTGCCACAATCTACCGAGAAACAACTTATCATTGATCTTTCTGGGAGTACTCAGCGAAAAAAAACAGACTTAGATGAATTACCGGCGGGCTTTGTCATGAGTCCTTTTCAGGGTGAATCTTTATTCCTTAAAGGTGACCTATATTATCGTTTTGATACCAATAATCACGAGATAGAAGATGACATCAAAGGCAAAACCCTAGAAGCAGCAATCTTTGAAAAAAAATACCTACATTATTCAGACGAAGAAACAATAGAACCTTCGGCGGCGAAACAAGAGGAGGATATAAGCCCTAAGCATTCATTAGACAGTAGCTTAGAAAAATGGAACGGTGGCTTATATAATGAAATGATTTTTGCAGAAATGGTTTCCAAAGCTATTATAGCCATTGAAAATGGTGAAATGCAAAAAGTAGTTTTATCAAGAACTAAAAACGTTACTTTGCCCGAAAGTTTTGAAATTATTGATGCTTTCCAGAAATTGTGCAAAGCCTATCCAAATGCCTTCATTTCTTTAGTCTATTTACCAGAATTTGAGGCTATTTGGCTAGGTGCTACGCCTGAAACCTTAGTAAGCGTAGATGGTCAAGGCATTTTTAAAACGATGTCTTTAGCAGGTACTCAATCTGCCATTGGTGATAACGGTGAGATGCTTTCACCCATCAGCATTCGTTGGTCTCATAAAGAAATTGAAGAACAAGCCTTTGTAAGCAGGTATGTGATTGAATGTTTCAAGAAAATTCGATTGAGAGAATATTGTGAGAGCGGCCCTAAAACTGTACAGGCTGGGAATTTGATGCACTTACGAACCGACTTTAAAGTTGATACGAAAGCGCTAAATTTTCCACAATTAGGCACTGTCATGCTTGAATTACTTCATCCTACTTCGGCTGTTTGCGGAATGCCCAAAGAACCAGCCTTGCGTTTGATTGCTGAAACAGAACTCCACCATCGCGAATTTTATAGTGGTTTTCTAGGTCCTGTAAATATCAAAGACGAAAGTCATCTGTTTGTCAACCTTAGAACAGTAAAAATTCAAGGAAATCACGCTACTTTTTTTGCAGGCTGTGGCATCACGTCAGATTCTAACCCTGTGAAAGAATGGTACGAAACAGAAATGAAAAGCCAGACTTTAATGAATGTAATCTTATAGATGACCTAGTGTTTCATCGTAAAAGATTCTGATTTCTTTTCGATATCTCCTATAATCATCAACTTAACAATATCAATTCTAGCATCTGTCATTTCAATGATTTGAAAGTTGAATGGGTGTAGGATGATTGTTTCATTAATCTCTGGAATGTCCTCGTTAATGCTAATAATCATTCCGCCTAGGGTATCATAATCCCCTTCTGGAAGATTCCAGTCATATTTATCGTTCAAATAGTCTATCTCTAATCTTGCCGAAAGCAAATAGGTTTTCTCTTCAATTCGCTTTTCGGTAAGGTTTTCATTATCATCGTATTCGTCTTCAATCTCACCGAAAATCTGTTCCATTACGTCCTCCATACTTACTAAACCAGCAGTACTTCCAAATTCATCCACTACCAAAGCTAACGATTTATGTTCTTTAGAAAATCGGAATAATAAATCTTTGGCAGGCATAGCCTCTGGCACAATAGGAATAGGCGTAAGAATACTCTGAATTTCTTTGGGTTTTTTAAACAAAGCCAAAGAATGGCAATAACCCAATACATCCTCCATCGTTTCTTTGTAAATAAGTACTCTTGAATGCCCACTTTCTACAAATACTTTTTTCAATTCCTCAATACCCCCTTCGATATCCACTCCTACAATATCCGTTCTTGGAATCATACAGTCGCGGACACGTACTTGTTTGAATTCAAGGGCATTATTGAAAATCTTTGTATCAACCTCCGCTTCTTCTTCTGTTGATATTTTTCGATTAAGGTTTTGTAAATAATTATTCAAATCAGTCAAACCAAAAGCTGGTCTTTCTTCTGAATACTCCAATCGTAACACATTGTTAATGAACCATTTAGACAACCCTACTATTGCCCAAACTAATGGGTACATCAACGTATAAATAATCAGAATTGGGATAGCTAGTACTTCTAAAAATCCATCAGGATTTAATAAAAAAATACTTTTGGGCGTAAACTCAGACGTAGCTAAAATGATGATAGTACCAATAAAAGACGCTATTAATCCAGCCGCTATTCCCGAAATGGGCAAATAGGCTTCTATTTCATGATGTAAATATCCTTCCATAAAAATACCATAGGCCACCAAGGAAAGCGTATTTCCGATAAGCATAGTACCGATAAATTTTGAAGGATTTTTAAGATAATTTGAGATAATCTGACCGGTGATTACTCCTTGTTTTGCTTGGAGTTCAAAGTACAGTTTATTGGCAGATACGAAGGCCATTTCTACCCCTGAAAAAAATGCCGAGGCTATAATGGCGATAATTATACTTAGTGCTTGTTGGGAGTCCATATTTTGGGTTAGGAGCTTAGAGATATACCTAACAGAATTGTTATTTCTTTTTCAAATATAGAAAGAATTCTTTAAAAATCACTTATTTTTTCCCTTTCATTAATGCCTTTCTTTGGGCTTGTTTATCATCTTTAGGCTTTTCGGCAGGTTTATTTTTTGCTTCTTCCTCTTCTTTCTTCAAGCGAACTTGCTTGGTATATTGGAAATAAAACAAACAAACCATCGCAAACATTAAGAATGAATAATGATAAAATATTTTATTCCAGAAGGTAGGCTCTAGCCCTGCGGGTAAACCAGCACGTAAATCTAATATCCACATGATGATAAAGCCAATGGCTGCGAAAAGGAGAAGTATTTCTTTCTTACTCATGATAATCTTAAATGTTAATATATTAAAGGCTAACGCTTTTCAATGTTAAATCTCCAAGCGTTAACCTTTGTCACTTAAAAACCTTTATCTCTCATTAATTTAAACTCTCGGTATCTTCTGATAATGGCCATTACAAAGCCTATAATCAATACAAAAGTACCTAACCAAAGTAGGTTGATTAATGGCTTTTTGATAGCTTTTAAGATAATAAAATCTCGTTGAGTAGTATTGATAGCAAAACCAAACTGACCTGTTTTAGGGTCGATATTTGTAAATTTAGCTCTTACCCCGATTTCATCATTTTCTATCGAAGGCATTGCCACCAACCCTTCTTTTATCACGAATATAGGATTTACTTCATAAGGTCTAAAGTCTTTGCCCATTACTTTAATCGTAGCTTGTACGGCTGCGTCGTTAGGACCTAAAGGTTTGCCTTCATACGTATCTACACGCTTTACTTGGTCTAACACAGCCACGTAGTCGTTCAAGAAGAAAGTATCTTTTAGTGCTACGGTAAAGTTTTCTGTTTTACTCCACTCCTTTTCTTCCAAATTTGGGGCTAATGCTACATAAGTGTAAAGGTCACCGCCAATCGTATGTTTCAAGGCTGGCGATGGTGCATTACCCATTTTTTTATTAATCTGAAATCTTGGATATAGTGTTGTTATTTTCCCTTCTTTGTCTCTAAAATCAATCTCATAGAATTTATTTTCAGGGAAAACTGGTAAAGTATCGCCCGCTGAATAGTATTTCTTTCCTTGTTGAACGATGTCTTCTAAAGCTACGGCATGGAAATCATTCTCGATTAACTCTACTTGTTTCGGATGAAGGTATTCAGGCAGTTCTCGTCCTTCTACCCTTACACCTTTATAAGTAAGTGTATAATCACTCATTTCAGACGGTGTATTTAACCACAGAATGACGTTTTCTTTATTCTCTTTGTCATTATCTTTTGTAAAGGCTTCATCTTTTTCAGAAATAGCAAAACCACTATTATTGATAGACACCACTTTTGAATAACCCGAAGAAAACAAGATTCCTAACAGCATCATAGCTACGCCAATATGCGTAACTGCTCCGCCTGATAATTTATAATTTCCTTTGAAAATATCTAACAGAATACTTCCATTGGTGATGATAGAGAAAATGCCCCCAAACAATAAGGTAATATAAGTTGGCGTACTGAAAAAATCTCCGACTTGTGTTTTAGCTGTAAAAAATATCGCTACAAATGTTAACACTAAGCTCAACAAAAGTGGTGTAAGTAAATGTTTACTAAGCGTCTCTTTCTTGATTTTTCTCCACCAAAATGCTTGGCCAATCCCAGAGAAAACAGCAATGCCTACGCCAAACCATAATTGAAATTTAGAATAATAGGTTGGTGCATCTGCGGGTGGTGCTAGTTTTGAAACAAACCCTAAGCCTTCAACAATTTTATTATACACTGGCAATGATGTAGCGGCAATAATCTGGAAAGCCGACAAGCAAAGCGTAGTAGCACCCATAAAAATCCAAAATTCACGGCTGTATGTTGTTACCTCTTTATCATCTGATGGAATTTCTTTCCAACGGATGATTAGCAATACCACTGCCACGAACAAGAAGAATAACATATAAATCAATAACTGACCAGAAAGCCCTAAATCAGTAAATGAGTGAACAGATGCTTCTCCTAAAATACCACTTCTATTCAAGAAGGTTGAATACAAAACCAAGATAAATGTTGCTACGACCAAGATAAAAGAGGTACGAAGGGCAGCTTCATTATTTTTGTAGATAATCATACAGTGAATGGCTGCTATTAATACTAACCAAGGCACAAACGAAGCGTTTTCAACAGGATCCCAGTTCCAATATCCTCCAAAATTCAAGGTTTCATAAGCCCAATAGCCCCCCATAATAATACCCACGCCTAATACCAAGGCCGATACTAAAGCCCAAGGTAAAGCTGGACGAATCCATTCACTAAACTCTTTTCTCCAAAGCCCCGCAATAGCATAAGCAAAAGGAATTAAGGTAGTAGCAAAACCTAAAAACAGGGTTGGTGGGTGAATAACCATCCAATAGTTTTGAAGTAATGGGTTCAAACCGTTACCATCTTCGGGTATAAAATCTGGCTTCATCGCCCATACTGGTAGGTCGGGCATGGCTTCACGCATTAATAAAAATGGAGACGAACCTATTTTTAAATCAATCAACGGCAATACTACGCCTAAAATCATAGAACATAAAAACACCTGTACTGCCCCAAATATGGCCATTACGGGCGCTTCCCAATGTTTATTGGTATTGATTAATACGACACCCAATACGGCATGCCAAAATATCCAAAGCAAAAAGCTACCTTCTTGACCCTCCCAAAAACAAGAAACAATATAATAAACGGGTAGCGCTTTTGATGAGTGTGACCACGCATAGTGGTATTCAAAATAATGCTTGTAAATAATGGTGTACAAGACTGCTATAACTCCTACAACTGCCGCCCCGTGGATATAAAAAGCAAAACGCGAAAAGCGTTTCCAAGAAGCTTGCTGTAATAAATCAGTCGTTTGTACTGATTTGAAGTAGCCAATTGTTGAAATTAATGATGTCACAAAGGACAAAATAATAAACAAATGACCAATATTTCCGATGGTTGTATGTAACATAAAGGGAATTGGGATTTTGGAGTAGGGTTGAATAGACCTAAATACCCACTCCAAAATCGTTGATAAAGTTGCTATCGCAATGTTCGGATAACCTAAAGCTGATGGCTGAAAGCTATTTTAATATCAAGAGAATTATGACTGTTTTTCGGGTTTTGCTTCTTTAAATTCTACTTTGCCATCTTGGTATTTTGAAGGACATTTTAGCAGAATTTTCTCACATTTAAACACATTGCCATCCATATTCCCGATAATTACCATTTGCTCTGCTCTGCCCATATCTTGTGGTTTAGGGGCATTATAGATTACTTTTTGTTCACGACCATTGTTATCAATAAGCATAAACTCTAAATGGTTGGCATCTAATACAGGATTATAAACCAAATCTTGAATATTACCAGAAGCGTCTTTTTTTAATTTCCCAACTACGTGTACTTGGTCATTGTCTCCTGCTTTAGCCATATTTTCAGCTACAGAGAAATCAACATAAGTACTTGCTTCTGTACCTGTTGAAACAAGAATGGCAACTGCAATAGCAATTACGATAAGTCCGATGATATGAGTCTTTTTCATATTTGTTTATAGTTAGTGATTGAGTGAATTGTGAGTTAGTGATTGGGCTGACAATCACATTGGCAAGCCAACATCTAACTTATCTATTACTCATTCCTAAAAACCTTGAAGCTTATAGCTCAAAGCTCACTGCTATTTTTTAAGTTGTTTTTCTAGCTTAGTAATCTTGCTATCAAGATTTATTAAGTAAACAATAATTCCAGCAAAAATGGTTGCAACGACTGCTACTACTACATAAATTCTACCGTCAGCAAATAATTTATCGGCCATTTCAGGTTCTCCTGCGGCATTATCCTGAGCAAAAAGGCTTACAGAAATCAGTAAGCAAATAATTAACGAAAGTGATTTTTTCATATTTCTAATCTTGATTCAATGCTATCAATTTTCTAATTCTTAATCGTAAACTGGTAATCCAAAAAGCCAGACAAATCCAGCCAATACAGGCAGGATAAAAAACGATTCTCATTGTATGTTCCGTATCCATTGGTTTAAAACCTGGGTTTCCACCATTTCCAGGATGCAGAGAATCTGTCATTCTTGGTAAAATAATCAATAAGGGAATCAACAAAGCTACCGCAAAGATGTTATAAATTGCTGAAATCCTTGCCCTTTGTTGTTCATCTGTAAAAGAACCTCTGAGGATAATGTAAGCGAAGTAGATTAACAGTCCAATAGCAGCTCCATTCAATTTCACATCATTTGTCCACCAAGTACCCCAAGTATATCTTGCCCAAATACTGCCTGTTGCGATACCAACAATCCCAAAGACAATCCCCGTATTGGCATATTCAGATGCTTTATCATCAAAACTCATTAAAGGATTACGAAGATATTGGATAGAATTCCATACCGAAACACCTAGCATAGCAAACATTGCAAACCACATAGGCACATGAAAATAAAGATTGCGAGCGGTTTCGTGAAGTATCGGCTGACTAGGGATACGTCCTAGAAATCCCCAAATTACTACATAGGCCAATAGCACAACGGCCAAGATTTTATACCAGTTTTGTTTCATTATACTTATTTGTGATTGGTAAGAGTGATGAATTGTGAGTGATGAGTTTTGAATAATTCGCTGACCCGTTACTTAGCATTTTTCGCACCTCCATTTACCTAATATATTACCATCAATCTTTTATATACTTATTAATTCTTACTCGTCTATCTTACTTATTATACTACTTTCTATCTTGTAGTGTCTAGTATCTAAAGTCTAAAATCTAGTGTCTAACATCCTAAAGTCCAAAAATCTTCAAGTCCTAAAGTCTAGCACAATCAACTCCTCCACAAAAAAGGAAAAAGAATAACACTTAATACCAATACAATGGCATCTATCGCCAACAGCATCAATACTTCGTCTAAACTGCTTGCTCTATCCAAGCCATCCAAAGCATTTTTAGATATTTTCAATAACATTAATAGCATTGGTAGTATTACAGGGAAACTAAGGATAGCCATCAAGGTAGCACTGTTCTCTGCTTTAGATGCAATACCAGCAATCATAGTTAGTGTACTCGAAAAACCTACTGCCCCCAATACTATACTTGCTAAGTACAGTGGTATATCCTCTACTGGATTACCCATCACTACAGCATATACCCCAAAACCCGCCAACGCTAATACTAACATCAAAAGAGTATTATAAACAATTTTGGAAATAATAATACCTACGGGGCTAGCCAAAGTATAGTAATACAAAAGCCTTCCATATCGCTCTTGGGTAAAACTTTTGGCTATGGCATTCATTGCTGTAAATAATAAAATAATCCAAAACAGCGTATTCCACGTAATTTTATCGATTTGATTAGCTTTCATCCGAAAAGACAAATAACAAACATACACTGTACTAACAATATATAACAGCATGCCATTAAGCGCATATTTTTGTCTTAGTTCAAGCGTAATTTCCTTTTCTATTAAAGCTTTAATCTCTTTATACATGCTACGGAATAAGCAATTGTCTATTTTGCGTATTTTTTTGCAAAGTTACGACACAAACAAAACGCTTGGTCATGAAACAAAATAATATTTTGACATTCCAAAATGATTTTAGTCATTAATTGTTTCTAATGAAGGAACTCTTTGTTAATTTGCATTTGTTTTAGAATAAGTCTAAATAAATCATTTCAAGATTACATGAAATTGACCATTTGATTCTGTTTTTAGAATTGAATTTCTATTCAGTTGAGTACTGATAAATAAAGCCCATGAAAACCATTGCAGATTTACAAATAGGAGAAAGAGGAATTATCGTTAATTTTACAGACGAAGGGTTGTCCTTAAAATTACTTGAAATGGGTTGTTTACCCGGCACACAAGTAACCATGACACATATTGCTCCTTTTGGTGACCCTATTGCTGTTAAGGTTTCTGGGTATGTACTTTCGATGAGAGTAGATGAGGCCTCGACGATTGTAGTTGCTTAACAGTAATTGAAAGATGGTATTTGTGTGTTTCTGTATGAAAAGGCAATTATCAAAAACTGCAAAAAATCAGTGTCATCATCTCAATTACTGAGCTTAAAGCCTCTTTATATGAAGTTCGCTCAAAAAATTGCCGTTAATTTAATTTAAAAAATTGAAAAAATCTCCAAAAATAGCTCTCATCGGTAATCCAAACGCTGGGAAATCATCATTATTTAATTCGCTAACTGGCCTTCGTCAGAAAACAGGTAATTTTCCTGGGGTGACGATGGACAAACTAATTGGTAAATGGAAATTAGAAAGTGGGGATGATGCTGAAATTCTGGATTTGCCAGGTATCTATAGTATTTATCCTAAATCTGTGGATGAACAAGTAGTTATCAATATTTTGGCTAACCCAAAACATCCCGACTATCCAGATTTAGCCATTGTTGTGGTGGATGCATCCAACCTTAAGCGTAATTTATTGCTTTTTAGCCAAGTACGTGATTTGGGAATTCCTACTGTACTAGCGCTAAACATGATTGATGTTGCTGAAAATCAAGGAATTGTAATTAATTCTGTAAAATTAGCACGTGAGTTGAATGTTGAAATTGCCGAAGTGAATGCTAAAAAAGGCATTGGATTAAACGGTTTACGTTTGGCGGTGAATAAAACATTGGCATCTGGCTATAATTCTAATGATACCCTACCAATGACTTATTCAAGTGAATTGGTTGACGAAATCAAACAGAAATATGGCGATACTGACGATTATCATGCTTTACTCTGGCTTTCAGAACATGATAATTTAAGGCAATTCAATACCCAACAAAGAGTAGGCTTTGATGAACTGCAAACAAAGTATGGTTGGAAAACCCAAGAGGCGCAGTCAAAGGAAACTATGGCAAGGTATGCACAATTGAATGAAATTGTGGATAACTGCTTACATGAAATGCCAGTTGAAGAAGACCCTATCAATACTTGGACAGACCGCCTTGATAAAATATTCTTGCATCGTTTTTGGGGTTATTTCATTTTCTTAGCCATTCTATTTATCGTCTTCCAAGCCATTTTTACTTGGGCAACTTATCCGATGGATTTGATTGATGGAGGCATAGCCTCACTCAACGAGTTTCTCAAAGCAGAACTTCCTGATTCTAAACTAACCGATTTGCTCACCGACGGATTGATTTCGGGTATCGGTGGCGTGTTGATTTTCATTCCTCAAATTGCTTTTTTGTTCTTCTTTATTTCAATGTTAGAAGAAACAGGCTATATGTCGAGGGTAATGTTTATCATGGATAAACTCATGCGTAGATTCGGTTTGAGTGGGAAATCGGTTGTGCCTTTAATTTCAGGGGTTGCTTGTGCGGTACCAGCTATCATGAGTACGCGTAGTATTAGCTCTTGGAAAGACCGACTGATTACCATTATGGTAACGCCTTTAATGTCGTGTTCGGCACGTTTACCAATTTATACCGTGTTGATTGCCCTTGTGGTGCCAGAAACGAGTTCCTTATTTGGTATTTTCAATTTACAAGGGGTAGCCTTGTTTGCTTTGTATTTATTAGGCTTCTTTGTTGCATTGGTCTCGGCTTGGATTATGAAGCTACTTTTAAAGGTAAAAGAAAGAAGCTACTTCATTATGGAATTGCCTTCTTATAAAGGGCCTAGGTTTTCACATGTTGCCATAACAATTTGGAATTCTACTAAAGCTTTCGTTTTTCAAGCTGGTAAAATTATCGTGGCTATCTCAATCGTCCTTTGGGTATTAGCAAGTTATGGACCGGGTGATGCGATTGAACGAGCTGAAATTAAAATAAAAGCAGAAAACCCAACATTGACGGGTATTGAGTTGGAGAATAAAATAGCTTCTCAGAAATTAGAAAATTCTTATGCTGGTGTTTTTGGTAAAGTAATTGAACCAGTGATTAAGCCTTTGGGATATGATTGGAAAATTGGGATTGCCTTAATCACCTCTTTTGCTGCGCGTGAAGTATTCGTCGGTACGATGTCAACCATTTATAGTTTAGGTGGCGAAGTAGATGATGAAAACGCTACGGTAATGAACAGAATGCGTGCCGAAATCAATCCTGAAACGGGTAAACCCATGTATGATACAGCTTTGGGCTTTTCACTATTAATTTTTTATGCCTTTGCGATGCAGTGTATGAGTACGCTCGCAATTACTTATCGCGAAACTAAATCATGGAAATACCCAGCCATTCAATTATTCTATATGACTGGCCTTGCTTACATTTCAGCATTTATTGTTTATCAGGTATTGAAATAATAACGTCAATCGTTAAAAATATTGATAGAAGGCAAGCTTAGGTTTGCCTTTTTTTGTTGGCAAAATTTTGAAATTACTGATAACTTGTTAATCTATAAAATATCTCAACTCTACCCTCACTAACTCACAACTATTACCTCACCACCTCAAGTTATCAATAATATCACTCGCAATCATAGCCATTTGTCCACGACTATTCGCTGCTAAATCTCCTGCTTCGCCATGTTTAAAAACGCCTAGAATAGCCGCTTCTTTGGCTGAATACCCTTGTGCCAATAATGCTACAATAATACCCGTCAACACATCCCCACTTCCAGCAGTTGCCATGCCTGCATTGCCTGTTGAATTAAAATAAACATCTCCTTCGGGAGTAGCAACAGCCGTTTGATAACCCTTTAATACTACAAATATTTGATGCTTTTTAGCAAACTGTTGCAGTAAGCTCAGCTTGTCATAATCATCTTTCCATGTCAATCCCAATAATTTTTGAAACTCTTTGGGATGGGGTGTCAAGATAGTATTAGGAGGCAATTGTTTAAATAAACTTCTGCCCTCTTCAGTTCCAAGTAAATTCAAGGCATCAGCATCAATGACCATTGGTTTGTTGGTAGCGGCGATTATTACGCTTTCCAACATTTTATAAACATCTGGGTGTGTGCTGATACCCGGACCAATAGCAATAGCTTGATAGTGTTCGAAATCTTTTTCGGTAAAGTGTGTTGAAATAAAATCCAAGTCATCTGAAGTAGTTAGCGTCATAGCTTCTGGCACAGAAACTTGCATTATTGTATAAGCTATATCTGGCACATAACAAGTAAGTTTACCAACACCCGAACGCAAACAAGCCTTAGCAGATAAAATGGCGGCTCCCATCATTCCTTTTGATCCTCCCAATATCAGGCTATGTCCATAAGTGCCTTTGTGAGAGAATTTTTGGCGATGCTTAGGAAAAATTTGCGCTGTATAAAAATAATAAGATGGGAGTTCATTAATCATTTGCTCATGTAAGCCAATGTCAAGTACTTCCCATTCACCTACAAATTCATAATTCTGAGGCAACATCAATGCCAATTTGGGCAACTGAAAAGTAACAGTAAAATCAGGCTTGAAAATAACATCTTCTTTATCATTTGCATTATCCATAAACAACCCCGAAGCAATATCTACGGCAATTTTTATGGCTGGCGTTTCATTTAAGGTATTGATAAGTTCTTTTAAGATTCCTTCAACACACCGATTGATTCCAGCCCCTAATAGGGCATCAATGATAATGTTATTTTGTTGAATTTCAGAAAATAACGTAAAATCGTTAACGGTCTTGATGAAATTAACTTTAGCAAAACTTTGAAGGCGTTTCAGGTTTATATCAAAATCAGCACTTGTTTTGTCGGTATATTGCACGACAAAAACTTTTACACAAAAGCCCTGTTGCTTTAATAAACGAGCGATAGCTAAACCATCTCCCCCATTATTCCCCAAGCCACAAAATATGTTGACACACAATTTTGTATTCAAAAAATATTTTTGACCAAACCAATTGACAAAAGTAGCACAAGCCCTTTCCATCAAATCAATAGAAGAAATTCCTTCTTTTTGTATCGTAAAAGCATCCAAGGCTCTTATCTGACTAGCATTAAGAATTTTAAGCGTTTCCATTGATTTATTATCTATAAGTTACTTTTTATTAATCATTGTTTCTGTTACTTCATTCAACACCCTAATTTTTTCTTGAAAGTCGCCTTTAATTGACTTTCGGATTTCTCGCAAATTGTCCAATAATTGTTGAATATCATCTGGAATAATATCATCTAAAAACTCTCGCATCCTTTTTGCCATCGTGGGCGATTTTCCATTGGTCGAAATGCCTATTTTTAAATCTCCTTTTTGTACGATTGACCCTAAATAAAAATCACAAAGGGCTGGTGTATCTGCTACATTGCATAAGATGTGTCTTTCAGCGGTACTACGTTTGATGTTTGCATGCAATTCGGGGTTATCCGTTGCCAAAATCACCAAATCTCTATTATCTAAATCATTATACTCAAAATTCCGTTCCTCTATAATTACTTGTGGAAAACTCTGCGCATATTCTCTCAATTCGGGTCTTATCATCGTTCCCACCACAGTTACTTTAGCATCAGGACTATTATTCAGCATCGCCGAAAGTTTTTCTAAACCCACATTTCCTCCGCCCACAAGCAAAACATTCAATTCTTCTAACTTAAGAAAAACGGGAAACAATCGGTTTTTTATGGAAGTATTTTGTATCATCTATTTGTTCGAATAATTGAATGAGAATGTCTATAAATATAAAATTAATATCCAACAATGGCTATTAATAAACAATTTGAAAGGCGAAGATACAAACAAAAAACCTTGCTCGGAATCCGAGCAAGGTTTCAGTAATCAAGCATTTATATAAAAATCGTTATGAAAGATTTTTCTTCTTTAGATTGGCAACAAAGTCCTAATCACTTTTTTGTCAATTTTTCCGACAGATGTTTTCGGGATAGCCTTGGCGAAATCAACCGATGTTGGGATTGTCCATGCTGTGATTGTTTTATCATCCACATACTTTTGCAAGAAATTCTTTAATTCTTCTTTTGTCAGACTTTGGTCTTGTTTCAATACAATCATGGCATGTGGGCGTTCGCCCCATTTTGTATCTGGAATCCCCACTACTGCCACTTCCTGAACAGCTTCATGTTTGCCAATCAGGCTTTCCAAGGCGATAGAGCTTACCCATTCTCCTCCAGACTTAATCACATCTTTTATTCTGTCAGTTATTTTCAATGAATGATGCTGATTCATTGTAGCCACATCGCCAGTATGCAACCACCCTCCTTCCCACAAATCTTCCGACTTTTCGGGTTCATTAAAATACCCTTGTGTCAACCACGGTGTTCTTGCTGTTATTTCCCCAATTGTTTCTCCATCTTTACTAGCAATGCTTCCGTTCTCTGTTAGCAACTGTAAATCAACTAAAATAGCAGGCGTTCCAGAACGCGTACGGGCTTTCACTTGGAAATCTATATCCGGATTTTTTGCATCTTCAGGGTTCAAGTACACTGTTGATAAAATCGGACAGGTCTCAGACATCCCATATCCCGTAATTACATCTATTCCTCTTTGTAAAGCTGCTTTGGCCAAAGCCTCTGGTAAAGCAGAACCTCCAATGACTACTTTCCATTGAGATAAATCAATTTGTTGAGTAGCTGGATGTGAGACAAACATTTGTAAAATAGTAGGTACGCAATGTGAAAAGGTAACTTTTTCTTTTACAAAACACTTCAATACCATTTCAGGATCAAACTTGCCAACATACACTTGCTTAGTATTACACATCGTAGCGACATAAGGAAACCCCCATGCGTGTACATGAAACATGGGTGTAAGTGGCATATATACATCGGTATTATTAAAACGACATGCACCAGCAATCGCACTGAATGTTACGCTGATGGATAATGTATGTAACACTAACTGTCGATGAGTAAAATACACCCCTTTAGGATTGCCTGTTGTGCCTGTAGTATAAAAGGTAGTGGCTACGGCATCTTCGTCAAAGTCCTCGAAGTCATATTCATCAGCAGCATTTTCTAATAGAGCCTCATATTCGCCTATTATTGGTAACGAAGTATTATTAATATATTCGCCGTCATCAGTACAAACAATAATACTTTTAACGGTAGTTATTTCATCAATTAAAGACGCCAAAAGTGGCAAAAAATCAGCGTGACAAATAATTACTTCGTCTTCAGCATGATTAATAGTATATAATATCTGAGCAGGTGAAAGTCGCCAATTGATGGTATGTAATACATTGCCTGTCATCGGAACACCAAAGAAACATTCCAAGTATCTATGAGAATCATAGTCCATGACAGCAACAGTTTTGCCACCATCCAGCCCCATGTTTTTCAAAACATTTGCTTGTTTTCGAACTCTTCGATTCAGTTCGAAATAATTATATCGTAACGAGTCCTTATAAACAATTTCGTTGTGAGGTTCCAAAATTGTAGAATAAGCAAGGATACTTTTAATCAATAAAGGATATTTAAAAGCGTGACTGGCTGAGGGCAACTTGCGAATATTCATTTAAAATCGTCGAGTTATCACAATTTTTTTATAAAAAATATAAAATTATTAATAATTATACAAAGG
>NZ_JBWKYN010000016.1:0-50862 GCF_059423785.1 Arcicella sp. GW458-12-2-14-TSB2
GAAGATTCCGTAGCTCAGTTGGTAGAGCAATACACTTTTAATGTATGGGTCCTGGGTTCGAGTCCCAGCGGGATCACAAGATTACCAGTGGTAATTTTCCTTCGTGCCAGAGCGCACATTTTATATATACAAACTTCGGTTTGAAGATTCCGTAGCTCAGTTGGTAGAGCAATACACTTTTAATGTATGGGTCCTGGGTTCGAGTCCCAGCGGGATCACTAGAAAGATAAAAGCCTTCAAAGTCATTAGATTTTGAAGGCTTTTTCCATTCAATATCCGAATTTATTTAAATGTCTACCTGCTAAATCCTAGAATTACTACTTTTAGGGTCAAGTCCCAAGCTGTTTGAAAGCCATCTTATTTCAATTGTTTATTTTACGTCATATATCTGCTTCTCAAGAAAGAGTGCAAAATATATATACCTTCCTGATGATTTGTTTAAATAAAATATTGTAATCAAACCACTATAATAGTATTGCCAATACTATGAACGCTCCTTACAAACCAATATATCAATTATTATCTCAACAAATAAAAAATTAGGTAATTGTAGTCGTGTATATTATATTTGTAACAACAATTAAACAAAGCTAAAATGAGACAATTAACATTTGCATCACTACAAGTGAAAAATTTGGAAGCATCAAAAGAGTTCTATGAAAAAAAAATAGGATTTGAAATTGACAGCACAAACCCACAAGCCTGTATTTTCAAGTACAATCAAGGAGAAGCAAGTTTCGCTATTCGTACACCTCTCGAGCCAATTGAAGGAAAAGAGTTGGGCGTTGGCGTGGCTATTTGGTTTGCTGTTGACGAAAATGTTGACGAATTGAAAGAGAAATTCATTGGGAATGGAGTAACCACCGCTGGGCCGATAATAGAAACACCTTTTGGCAGAGCATTCCATGTGAAAGACCTTGACGGTTATAAACTTACTTTTTTAGAGGCAAAATAAAAGTAAATTAGTTGCTAATCATACTTTCAAAGCATCAAACCGATTGTATTTAAAAATAAGAAAGTAGAGGATTATCCATTTCGATTTGGTTTATTTGAAATTAATAAACAGGATTTTGATTTAATAATTTAATATAGGCACAAATGCTTCAACATAATTATGGCTAAAGAAATCGATTTTCATTTTAAAAGTCCTAACGATAGCCCCGGTTATTTGCTCGGGCAACTCACAATGCTTTGGCAGCGTAAACAAAAAAAAGTTTTAGACCCATTAGATTTAACGCAAACACAATTCGTATTATTAGCAGCTTTAGGTTGGCTTTCAAAAAAAAACGAGGTTGTAACACAAGTTGATATTGCCAACCAAAGCAATGCTGATAGAATGATGGTATCAAAAGTACTGCGAACATTGGAAGAAAAAGGTTTTATAACACGGCAAGAACATGAAACTGACACAAGAGCAAAAACTATTCGACTAACGAATATCGGAGAATTAGTTTTGCAAAAAGCAATCATTGAAATAGAAAATGCTGACCTTGATTTTTTCTCTACATTAGAAGAAAAACTTTCATTGTTCAATGATAATATGGTAAAACTTATTAACAGAAATAAGGTCGAATAAAATGTGCTACCATACACACAAAAAAGCGATGATTCTATAATATTATAGATTCATCGCTTTTTTGTGTAGTAGTATTCTAGCTGGTATGATTTTTTAATGGTTTTATTTTAGTTTTTTTAATCAAAACACCATTGAAAGGTCTATCTTCTGATATTATAAAGAGGATGTCTTTTGTGTTTTCGTATAAAAGATAGGGTTGATTGTTTAACTAAAAATGTAAATAATATGCCATGGACTAAGAGCGATTATCCGCCATCATACAAAAACCAACCTAAGAAAGTTAGGGATAAAGCCGTTGAGATAGCCAATGAAATATTAAAAGACGGTGCCGAAGAAGGGCTTGCTATTGCTACGGGATTGAAAAAAGCCCGTGAAGTGTTAGCAAAAAAAGAAGATTCGCATGAACAACAAAAAAAATAAGAATGTTATTTGGGTTTTTCACGTTACTGGAAAAAGATATTAAAAACTAAACTATCAAATAATTAAAGGCTAAATCTAAGACCTTGCTAATGAATAAATAGCAAGGTCTTGGATTTGGTCATGTTTGATAAAAAAGCCTTTTATTTAGGTGACAAAGGTATAATTTCATGAGATATTGCTAAACATGACATTCAAAACGAAGGTATTTGATGTCGAAATTGTTATATTTTTAGCTAAATTTACTTTCATTCATTATTGTAAAGGGCAAGACATTCGTCATATCCTCTTAATTCAACCTTAATTCTTGGAAATTATAAATACTACCGACGACTATTTCTTCCTTGAAAACGGTGGCGAAGCTGCCGAAATCATTAGGAATTTAGACTGGTCTTCAAATAGTCTAGGACGACCTGAAATATGGCCTGAAAATTTGAAGAATACCTTAGCGACATTATTGCCATCCAAATTCCCTATGTTTCTTTGGTGGGGCAATGACCTAATCCAGTTTTATAATGATGCCTATAGACCAAGCTTTGGAGAGCAGGGAAAACATCCTAAAGCAATGGGACAAAAAGCGAAAGATTGCTGGCCTGAAATATGGGATTTTCTTGCTCCGCATATTACTAATATATTAGCTACTGGCGAAAGTGTCTGGTATGAAAATATGTTATTGCCTATACATCGAAATGGTAAACTTGAAGATGTGTACTGGACATTCAGTTACAGTCCAGTCAGAGGAGACGACCGTCAGATTGAGGGTGTATTAGTAGTTTGTAATGAAACAACCAATACTGTCAACCATAACAAACAGCTTCAAAATAGTAAGGATGAACTCTTATTCGCTATTGAAGCAGCAGAGCTCGGCACCTTTGACCTTAATCCAATTACAAATAGATTTTCAGCAAATAACCGCCTTAAAAGTTGGTTCGGATTACAGCCCGATGATGAGATTGCCCTACATGTAGCTACAGACGTAATAGCAGAAGCTGATCGTGATAATGTAATAAAAGCGATAGAGGATGCATTAAAGTTTGAATTAGGAGGGAAGTATGAAATAGAATATACAATTATTCATCCTGTAACGAAAGAAGAAAAAATAGTGCGTGCCAAAGGAC
Organism: Arcicella sp. GW458-12-2-14-TSB2; assembly: GCF_059423785.1. NCBI lineage: Bacteria > Pseudomonadati > Bacteroidota > Cytophagia > Cytophagales > Flectobacillaceae > Arcicella > Arcicella sp. GW458-12-2-14-TSB2. Next base: position 3,112 of record NZ_JBWKYN010000016.1, read on the forward strand.
GTGCTTGGTTTAATGAAAATAAAGAAGCCTATCGTTTTAACGGAATTTTGCAGGACATCACAGAACATAAGAAGGCTAATGATGAAATAGTGAAGTCAAGACAATTGACTGACCTTACCATGCAGACTATGGGTATGGGTGTTTTTAATGTCGACTTTGCGACTAATAACATTGAATATTCTGCTGAATTTGCGGCTCTTATATCTGGTTCAAAAATTAAGGATTTATCACGGATGGATTTTGTTAAATATATCCACCCTGATGATTTAGGGTTGCGTCTTGAAGCTATTGAGCAAGGATTAACAACGGGTAAATTTTATTATACCCCACGTGTAATTTGGGACGATGGTAGTATTCATCATATTGCCATTTCTGGAGCTAGGATTGTGGACTCGAAAGGTAACCCCAAGACATTCTCAGGAACTGGTATAGATATTACAGAACGAGAAAGAAGTAGAGCTGCATTACAGCAAGCAGAGCATAGACTGGAACAAACTAAGCGAGAAGCAAATGCTATGTTCAGGAAGGTGACTGATAGTTCACCTACTGGACTTTGGTTAGCTGATAAACAAGGTATGCTAACCTATTTGAATAATACTTTGGTAGAGTGGACAGGCATACCTTATTCAGAATTGTTGGGGATAGGCTGGACAAACGCCATCATTGAAGAAGATAGACAAATGGCAGCGGAAGTCTTTGAGGAAGCTGTGAATTCGTTATCCCACTATGATGTGCTTTTTAGGATTAAAAAAGCTACTGGTAAAATAGTATGGTGTCGTGCAGCAGGAGACCCATTTTTTGATGAGAGTGGCAAATATGCTGGCTATGCAGGATTCTGTATGGACATGGACGAAATCATTGCAAGTAGGAAAGCCCTTACGGAAAGCGAAGAACGTTTTAGCCTCATGATTAAGCAAGCTCCTGTAGGAATATGCCTTTTTACAGGATTGGACATGAAAATTGAGATTGCGAATGATATCATGATTGGATATTGGGGAAAAGATAAATCTGTCATGGGAAAACCGCTTGAAGTAGCCATCCCCGAATTAGTTGGTCAACCATTTCTCTCATTATTGCAGGAAGTTTACTTAACAGGTGTGCCTTATGAAGCTGTTTCTACCCCAGCACGCCTCGAAGTAGATGGGAAATTAAGCACATTTTATTTTGATTTTACCTATAAGCCAATTAGGGATATTCATGGAAATATTTATGGTATTATGGATATTGCCGTTGATGTAACTGAACGGGTATTAGCCTCACAAAAATTAGATGATACACGTATTGCCTTAGCGGGTGCTATTGAATTGGCCGAACTAGCAACATGGCAACTTGATATTAAAAATAAAACATTTTCTTATTCAAAAAGGTTTATGGATTGGCTAGGCTTCACTGAAGATACCAAAACGATGGATGAAGCTTATAATCCACTGCCTAATGATTACAGAAAATTAGTCAGTGATGCAATCCAAGTGGCTATACTGCCAGGTTCTTCGGGAATTTATGATAATGAGCATCCAATTATCAACAGAGTTACGGGGCAGGTAAGGATTATTCATGCAACGGCAAGGGTATTTTATAATAGTGATGGTATGCCAGCGTATTTAAGTGGCACCGCCCAAGACGTAACAAAAGAAAGGAAATTACAAGAAGAACTAACATTTAAAATCAGAAAAAGTACGGCAGAATTACGCCACGCAAATACAGAATTAGAGATAAATAATAAGGAATTGCAACAGTTTGCTTACATTGCCTCGCATGATTTGCAAGAACCTGTTCGGAAAATATCCGTCTTCATTCAGATGCTTGAAAATTATATTACATCTGACCCAGAAAAGGCAAAAATATATATTGAAAAAATAAATAATTCAGCAAAACGAATGACTACATTGATTAAAGATGTGCTTGGTTTTTCTGAATTAGCTAATAGTACTAAAGTATTTGAAAATGTAGATTTGGAGGAGGTAATAGAGAATATCTTGAGTGATTTTGACTTGACAATTGAACAAAAAGAAGCTACTATCATCTACCAAAATTTGCCAAAATTAAGAGCTATTCCATTACAAATGGGGCAGTTGTTTGGCAATTTAATATCAAATGCTTTGAAATATTCTCGTCAGGATGTTAAGCCTGTCATTAAAGTTATCAGTAGCAAGCTTAATGACAACGATAAAAAACTATTTTCCATCGATAATTCATTAGATTATTATAAAATTGAGATTATCGATAATGGAATAGGTTTTAATCAAAAATATGCTGAGCAGATTTTTAATATTTTTCAACGATTACATGGCAAAAATGAATTCGCAGGCACTGGTATTGGGCTGGCAATGTGTCGAAAAATTGTACAAAATCATAATGGAGATATTAAGGCATTTTCGGAGGAAGGAAAAGGAACAACATTTGTCGTTGTAATACCTGAAGAATAATATAAGTAATTTTCGACCCATACATTCCTATTTTATATTAGATAACAAATGATGAAGACTGTCTTTTTAATTGATGATGATTTAGATGAACGTGAAATATTTCAGGAGTCTTTACAGGCACTTAACTTAGAGGTTAACTATGTGGAAGCCAAGAATGGTGCTGAAGCATTGGAAAAATTAGACCTTCCTAATTTTAAGAAACCAGATATTATTTTTCTCGACCTTAATATGCCAATAATGGATGGTAGAAAATTTTTGAAAGAAGTTAAAGGTCATGACAAGTATAACAATATACCTGTCATTATCTATTCGACTTCTTCAAACGAGATTGATAGGCAGTTTGCCATAGAAAATCAGGCATCTATGTTTATGACAAAACCCTATTCTTTAGAAGTGTTGCGCGCTGAAATAAAGCACGTTATAAAAAGTTTTCTTCAAGTATAAATCTCTCAATAAAGTCAAACATTAGTCATCCCGAATTTTAAAATCATAAAAAAGCGGTCGAAATTCGTTTTCGGTCGCTTTTTTGATTTACGGATACAGATTATAGTTCTCTTAGTAACATTATATCGGCGGCCGTTGTTGGGGTAGAAGAAGTATCCAATTAACCCTTCAAAACCCACACGAAATTACATCCATTAACGATGAAGAGTTTGAATATATCAAAACGTTTTTCACTAAGAGAAAAGCATTAAAGCACCAATACCGCTTAAGTGTGATTATAATCACACTTTTTTTGTGATTTGCCTCCTTCCTCAGACAGCGACTGTATCCTAATTTTGAATCAGAAATTAAAACACAGTAATTATTTAATAATCAACCTTAAATACTCAAATCATGAAAAATCAACAACCCATTCATGTATTCGCTACATGGACTGTTAAAGAAGGACATATAGAAACAGTCTTGAATTTATTGAAAACGATAGGTAAGGAAACTGTAAAAGAAAGTGGGAATTTATTCTATCAAGTTCATCAGAGCAATACGGATGCTAACACAATTATATTGTTTGAAGGCTACATTGATGAAAATGCTATTGCAGAACACCGTAAGTCAGCACATTATCAAGATTTAATTATAGGACAAATCATACCTTTATTAAAAAGTAGAGATATTGTTTTAGCAACACCTGTTGAAGCTTAATAGAAAGTAATAAGGAGGTTATATGGGTAGTATTGTAATATCTGAATTATGAGGAGGCTACAAATAAATATGATTTTCAATAACATTTTCAAACAACTTGATTTTTAACGCAGTATAAATTTCTTAGACATATTCCCTTAAAATATACTTTTAGGAATGAGTTTTTTGTAATTTTAATGCTTAATAAAATACTTGTTATTCATGGAATTGTATGTAAATCGGGAACATTTATTTAAGGAGATTGAATATCCAGCAAGATTCAAGTCCGAAAACCTGTTCAAAAGTTCTGCAATTATCTTTGTTAGCCTCCTTGTGTTTCTTTTATTGTTCAAACCCTTTGGCATGTATGCCCCTGAATACAAAATAAACTATTTTTTTATTTGTAGTCTTCACGCATTGTGTCCTGCATTAATTATTTTCGTTTATTTCTCTATGCTCAACTATTTCAAGGAAAGAAAAAATATTCTTCAAAGTTGGACTTTGTTACAGGAATATTCTCAGATAGGTATAGTCCTAATTTTGACAGGCATTAGCAGTTTTTTAATACGAGATTTAATCTATAACAACCCTGATAACTGGTCTTTCAATTACCTTTGGGAAGAAATTAGAAACTGCTTTATTGCAGGAACGTTCTTCTATTTTTTTCTGAGATTAGTTAGCTTCTATCTTCAATCAAAGAAAGGCTCGCCATTTGTACTTCAGTTTGTCCCTCTCTGTGTAGAAACGCCTAAAAAAGACACTGAACCTACACTTTTCATCAATACACAAGTTAAGCAAGATGATTTTAGCTTGAACATAGATGATTTACTATTTGTAAAAGCTGATGGAAACTATATAGAATTGACCAGAGAAATTGATAAACAGATGGTGATAGAATTAAAAAGAATTTCTCTGACACAATTTGAAACTCAACTTTCAGGCTATCCACATTTTTTCAGGTGTCACAGAGCTTATTTGGTAAATATGTTCAAGGTAGAAAAAGTTTCAGGAAATTCTCAAGGGTATTTATTATCCTTTCATGAAACCAGCGAAAAGATTCCTGTGTCTAGGAAACAGCTAGATAGTTTTAATCGCTGTTACGAACAACTAAAGCAGCAAAATGTAGCTTAAACTTGTTGTTCATCACAAAGCTAGTTACTGATAACAGATTGCACTGAGAACTGGTTTTAGTATGGTAGGTTTGTTGCAAGTAGCCGATAGTCGGATACGAAACAATTATAAACCAATCAATTATGTCTTCTCAAATTTCAACTGCTAAGCCATCAAACAAACTATTATACATAGACAATATCAAACTACTACTGACCATATTGGTAGTGCTCCATCATACTTGCGTTACGTATGGTGCTCCGGGCGGATGGTATTATATTGAAAAAACTACTCATTTGGGTGCTCTTATACCCCTAACGATGTTTGTTAGTATAAATCAATCTTATTTCATGGGCTTTTTCTTCATGCTTGCGGCCTATTTTACTGGTACGTCTTATGCCCGAAAAGGTGCTGCTAGGTTTATAGCTGACCGCCTGTTTAGACTAGGGATTCCTTTATTATTTTACTCATTTGTTTTTTCTCCCTTCCTCTGCTATTTGGTTTATTATTTTGGGAAAGAACAACACATTACTTATTGGCAATACCTTCAAGGTTACGACAACTGGATAGATTTTGGTGTCCTGTGGTTTGTAGTAGCATTACTGTTGTTCTCTTTGGTGTATGCATTCATAAAAAGCCTTTTCAACGTTAATATTAAAAACCCTTTACCAACGCCGACTGCATATACGATACTCTTGCTTGCAACGGCAGTCGGGATTATTAGTTTTGTAGTCAGAATCATTTTTCCAGTTGGCTGGGTTCTTAAACCACTAGGTTTTCAATTAGGGCATTTTCCGCAATATGTTGTATTTTTTATGATTGGATTATTGGCGGCTAGGAACAATTGGTTCGACCAGCTTTCAGAAAAAACTAGCAAGCAACTTGCTTTATCCATAAGATGGTGCTTATTATTTTTCCCTATGTTTTATCTGATACGCGTAAAGTTGGATATGCCTATTTCTTGGTACTCTGGAGGATTTCACTGGCAGTCGCTATTATATGCGGTATGGGAACAATTGATTGGTATTTCTATCCTGACGGTATTACTCATTTATGGAAAAAAGCGTTGGAATACAACGTCAGTATTACTGAGTAAATTATCACGGAGCAGTTTTGCGGTATATATTTTTCATCCGCTCGTTATTATCGGTTTATCATTAGCCGTAAGAAATTGGACAATTGACCCATCCATAAAATGTTTGATTATAGCACCCATAGCCTTATTAGGTAGTTTTGCTTTAGGGTCTCTTATTTTATTGATTCCTGGTGTTAAAAAAGTGATTTAAGGCGTAGGCTAGCATTTATAATATGAATCAAGGTGGTTTTCTAAACTATTAACATATCAATCAATTGATTTTACTTACCTTTAAGGTCTCGTCTAATAAAATATCTTCTACGGCGGATGGAAAAAATACCCATAAGACATATCAAAGTAAGTAAAAAAGAACCAGATTTATCAGAAGCGTTTACCATTCGGGATATTGATAGTTTACTTGCTGAGACCAATATGGTGCAAGAACTTCATAGACATGATTTTTTTTATCTATTGATTGTAAAAGAAGGCACTGGTAATCATAATATTGACTTCACATCTTACAACGTTTCTGATTATTCTGTTTTCCTTATGCGACCAGGACAGGTACACCAACTAGTTTTGGAAGCAGGAAGTACGGGTTATTTAATACAATTTAGAAACGATTTTTATTCACCTCACGACAAATCAGTAAGCCAACTATTACGCAAGACGAGTAATATTAATCATTATCAATTTGATTCGAATAAATTTCAGAAGTTGAGTGCCATATTATCTAATATCTTTCAAGAATATACCGACAAACAAGAAAAGTATCTGGAAGTAATTAAAGCCAATATGGATATTTTCTTTATTGAGCTTATTCGAAAACATGGTAGTAATCCAATACAAGAGAAAGCGAACCTTTATATAGAAGCACAACTTGAAGCGTTTTTAAGCCATTTAGAGACGCATGTTTTCAGCCACAAACAGGTGTCTGAATATGCGGCTTTACTAAATCTGTCTACTTTCCAGTTGAATGCTATCACTAAGACATCTTTAGGGAAGACGTGTTCAGAAGTGATAAATGAATACATTATATTGGAATCTAAAAGATATCTTCTTGCCACTTCTAATCAAATCACTCAAATAGCTTATTATTTAGGCTATGAAGATGTTTCATACTTTATCAGATTCTTCAAAAAGCATACTGGATATACTCCTGATGCTTTTAGACACAACTTTAAATAAATCCCATAGAACTACATTTTTGTCCTATCTTTTACATCTGGACTGAAACTACCTTTGCAAAGAACAAAATTAGATTCTTTAAGGCAATGATAGATAATAAAAATTTTGACGTAATAATTGTTGGAGGAAGTTATGCGGGGCTAGCAGCAGGTATGGCTTTGGGCAGAGCATTAAAGCAGGTATTGATAATTGATAGCGGATTACCTTGCAACAGACAAACGCCACACTCATATAATTTTCTAACCCAAGATGGTAAAACACCTCAAGAAATTAGTGTACTGGCTAAAAAACAGGTAGAACGCTATGACACTGTTACATTCTTTAATGGTTTGGCAACACAAGGATTCAAAACCAAGAATGGTTTTGATATTCAAGTAGCCTCAGGAGAAATATTTCATGGACGTAAATTGATTTTTGCAACTGGTATCAGAGATACAATGCCAGCTATTGATGGTTTATCAGCATGTTGGGGAATATCAGTGATTCACTGTCCGTACTGTCATGGATATGAGGTGAAAGGCGAAAAAACAGGGATTTTAGGAAATGGTGAATATGGATTTGAGTTTTCTGCCCTTATTTCAAATTGGACAAAGGACTTAACATTATTTACTAACGGAACCTCAACGTTGACAAGCGAGCAAACTGAAAAATTGAAAAAACACCACATTGAAATTGTAGAAACACCTATTGAAAAATTAGAACATACTAATGGATACCTGCAAAACCTCCACTTCAAAGACGGAACCAAAACTGCTATTAAAGCACTCTATACGCGCACTGCCTTTGAACAACACTGTCAGATTCCCACCATGTTGGGATGTGATTTAACAGAGGACGGATACATTAAAATAGATGCTTTTCATAAAACTACCATTGAAGGTGTTTTTGCGTGTGGTGATAATGTAACTAGAATGCGTACAGTAGCGAATGCTGTCGCAATGGGAACTACTACCGGAGGAATGGTTAATAGAGAAATTATTTTTGAAAATTTTTAGAGAATTTAAAGCAGATGAAAATTATTATAGTAGGTGCTACAGGCACCATGGGAAAACACTTGGTAAGTGTATTAGAGAAGGAACATGAAATAATAAAAGTGGGTGCGCACGGTGGAGATATTATCACAGACATAACTTCTACGGAATCAATCGAAAATATGTTCAAACAAGTTGGCTCTTTCGATGCCTTGATTTCAACAGCAGGACCAACGTATGTTGGGCCTTGGAAAAAGATGACTGATAAGGAGTTCCGTAAAGGATTAGAAGGAAAATTGATGGGACAAATCAATTTAGTACTAATAGGACAGCACTTTATAAACCCCAAAGGTTCATTCACTTTAATCTCAGGGGCTTTAACGCATGAACCACAATTGAATTTTGCCAATGCATCAGCCGCCAATGGTGCAGTTGAAGCTTTTGTAAGAGCCGCCGCCATTGAATTAGAAAATGGCGTTAGGATAAATGCGGTTAGCCCAACGGTTATTGAAGCTTCACCTCAATATTTCCCATTTTTCCCCGGAGAGATTCCCGTAACGATGAAACAACTTGAATATGGCTTTCGTAAAAGTGTGTTTGGTGCTAATACTGGGCAGATAATAAAGCCTTAATGATTTTTGCTAAGTATTGTTTTGCATAAAATTGAGTTTAAGTCATCTCATACGCAATTTGTAGTGGCTTATTAAGATAAATATCCTATTAATAGACTAATATTCTGGATTTGGAATACTAGTCTATTATCCTTTGTAAATGAATAGTTTGATATTAAAATTCACCCCCTTCCTTCGTATACTTCACTGCCTAAATTATCAGCTTTATACCATCTTGTCTATTCTTCTAATGAAATATTTCATAATTTAGAATATGGATAAGCATGAAAGACGTATTTGTATATATAGTTCATTATTGATAGTATTGGTTGTAAATTCACCAAGACTATTGGCTTTGAGAGAGAACGGTATTATAGCACGTTACTGGCAATTTGATTTGGTCGAGTACAGCTTTCAATTTTTGTATAATCTATTATTTTGTTTAATATTATTTTATATAAACCTTTCAAAAGACAAAAGTTTAGCCTTGTACTTGTTAAAGAAAAGATACAACCTTTACTTCTTGGCTAACATCATTGTTATTCTACTCTTTATAATCATTGGAAGTTTTATCCAATCTAATCTATTTTTCGAAAATCATTTACCGGGAGTGGTGGTCAGAGGTTATTTTGCGCGTTTATTGTTTAGTGCTGTGCTAATAGGTATTATTATTAGAATACTACTATTACTACGAGAAAGTAAACTTAAAGAGAAAGAAAATGAACAATTAAAGCGTTTTTATCTGGAAGCACAATTACAATTATTAAAAGAACAATTGAATCCTCATTTACTATTTAATTCCCTGAGTAGCTTGTCGGGAATTGTACGAGAAGACCCTAAATTAGCGCAGTTTTATATCATCCATCTTTCTAAAGTATTTAGGAATGCCTTAGAAAAGTCAGGTACAATGTTGGTTTCACTAGCAGAAGAATTAAGGGTACTTAAATCTTATGAAGAGCTTTTAAAAATGCGTTATGAGAAAGCATTTCGCTTAGTGATTATGATTGATGAACATTATCTTAATTTTACTTTGCCACACTTATCTCTTCAACCTTTATTAGAAAATGCTATCAAACATAATGCTGTCAGTTTAGAAAGACCTTTGGTCATAACAATTTATGTGGAGGATGAATGGCTAGTAGTTAGTAATAATTTACAAGAAATAATCTCGCCTGAGAATAGTACTGGGATTGGTCTGGTTAATCTTAACGAACGCTTTCGTTTGCTTAAGCTTAAAGAGATTGACATAAAAAAAACAAAAGACACATTTTTAGTTAAATTACCGTTAATACCATGAATCCGTTACGTATAGTTATCGTAGAAGATGAACCTGTTACAGCCCGTAACTTAGCACATATATTGCTAAGCATAGATACTAATATTAATATCGTGGATATGCTTAAAGGGGTAAATGAATCAATAGCTTGGTTTACGTTAAATCAAACTAATTATGACCTTGTTTTGATGGATATTAGGCTTGCTGATGGGTTATCGTTCGATATTTTTAAAAAAGTAACCATTAATAAGTCAGTTGTATTTGTGACAGCTTATCATGATTATGCTATTGAGGCATTTAAAAATAATGGGATAGATTATATTCTCAAACCTTTTGATGAACAAGAAATAAAGCGTGCATTAGATAAATATAATAACCTTGTTAGAACGTATAGTGAGGAGTCCGAAACCATCAAGTTTACAAAATTGCTAGAGGAATTTAAGGTGGGTATTAAGTCTTACAAAAGGTCGTTCTTGGTAAACTATCGGGATAAATTAGTTCCTTTAGAGACGACCAAGATTGCTTGGTTTTATACAGCAAATGAGATTGTTTATGGACATACTGCCGACGGTCAGCAATATATTATGGAGTTTACGTTGGAGCAACTTGAAGAGCAAGTAGACCCTGCATTATTCTTTAGAGCAAATAGACAGTTTATTATTAATCGTACAGCTATCAAAGAAATAGATTTTTATTTTAATGGACGCTTCTCTGTTAAAATAAATCCAGCACCACTAGAACGGGTGCTAATTAGCAAAGCACGTGTACCAGAGTTCAAAAGTTGGATGAATCGATAAAATATTTCACCTGCTAATTTTCCAGTCTTACCTTATTTTTAGCCCATCCTTTATTTTTCTTTATCAAATTTGTAACGTAATCGTGAGTGCATACGGTCTTTATAATACCTATGTTATGTAGCATTATTGTGATAATAAATAATATCAAAAAATAGAAATTTCATGAAAATTAGGAAAATTACTACTGGGCTAGTCACCGTATTAACCCTGTTATTCTTTAGCCAGCTGACTACAGCACAAAATACGTCTGTTATAAAAAATACGAGTCCAGAAGAAAGAGCAGAGCTTCTTACAGACTTGATGAAAAGCAAACTTGGTCTTGATTCAGTACAGAGTATTAAAGTACAAGCCATAAATCAGAAATATACACTTAAAAATGAGCCAATCTTAAAAAGCAATGCGGGTAAGTTTTCAAAATTCAAGCAAATAAAAAAACTACAGAAAGAAAAAGATGAAGAACTAAAAAAAGTATTTACTACCGAGCAGTTTAATCAATATCAGGCTTTTGAAGCTGAAATGAAGCGTAAAATTAAAGAAAGGATAAAACAGCGATAAGCTTGATAAAACAATTTTGCAATAAAATTAAAAAGCTCTAAAAAAATGGGAAATATTTTTTTAAAAATAAGTATCTTATTGATTCTTGCAGTTGCTTGTTCACAACATGATGGTACAGATATGGTAGAACCTGTTGTTGATAACCTTCAAGGACCTATTCCTAGACCAGTTTCAGGCTATGGAGCAGATGGTACGAATAAAGTAGCTGAAATAGACTTTCCTAATCCGCAATATGCAGGAACAAAAGTAACAATATTTTATCCTGAGGGTATTACTTCACCTAGACCAACAATATTTTATTCACATCCTTATGGAGGTGAAAACAAAGAATACAATAGAGGTTTATTTGAGTTTATCGCCAAAAAGGGATATGTTGTTGTATTTGTACCGTATTCTACAGCATCTGGTGTGGGAATCGATTATCGTTACAATACTTTATGGTTGGGCTTTTTAAAAGCAGTAACAGATTATCCAAATATTATTGATACTAAAAAGGTTGGTTTTATGGGACATTCATTTGGTGGAGGAGCATCTATTGGATTGGGATATAAGGCTTTTGTAGAAAAAGGATGGGGTGAAAACGGAAGATTCCTCTTTACAATGGCACCGTGGTACAGCTTTCAAATTACTTCAGAACAGTTGAAAAATTTCCCAACTAATACTAAAATGATAACGCAGGTATATGATGAAGACATCTTTAACGATCATAGAATGGCGATTGATATTTTTAAGAACAATAATATTACTAATGCAGAAAAAGATTTTTATTATCTCAAATCTTCAACTGTAGCAGGTTATTACTACTCAACAGGACATAACCTCCCAAATAGCCGTTCTGCTTATGACGCCTATGATTATTATGGAGTATATCGCATATTAGATGCCATGATTGATTATAGTTTTAATAATAGTCTGTCAGGTAAAAATGTAGCATTAGGCAATGGTTCTATAGAACAGATAACAATGCCTAGCTATAAGTCAGAAATGATGACACCATTGGAGGTATCTGATAATCCGACACCCAAATATGCTCAAAGTAAATATGAGTTTCAGTGTAGAAGCCTTGATAACCCTAGAGTTTTAAATTGTGATTGAGTAAATAATTTTGGAATAATGAAAAAAATAGGATTAATACTGTCGTTATTAATAGTGTTTGTAAACAGCTATGCACAACAGTCTTTTGAAAAGGTAGATAAATGGCTTGATGATAATGTGGCAAGCATGGGTGGGCGACTGATGTTAGTTGTTTACAAAGATGGAAAGACTGTTTATAGCCATTCTGTAAATCAAATGAATAATAAACAGCGGATGGTAGGGAGGTTTATTGCTAAACGACAAGGTAAAACGGTAGATTTTGATGATTTCACAGAAACGTCTAAACTACAAATTGCTAGTTGTAGTAAATGGTTAAGTGCCGCATTAGTGATGACGTTTGTAGATGAAGGTAAATTAAAACTGACGGATACTGTAGGTAGATTCTTGCCTGTTCTTTCAAGAAATGGGAAGGGTAATATTACCATTAGCGAATGCCTATCACACATGACAGCTATTCAATCCCCTGATTTGAGAAAGAATCTAAGAGAAATGAGACAGATTAATAGCATGGATGAAGCGATAGCTCAAATAGCACAATATCCTATGGAGGGTACTCATGGTAAGGTTTTTCGTTACAGTAATACTGGTTTACAAATAGCAGGGGCGGTCATTGAAAAAATTAGTGGTAAGAGTTTTGAAACGTTGTTTGCAGAAAGAATTGCCAAACCTTTGGAGATGAAGAATACAGATTTTGGTAAAGGTAAAGTAGCTTTACCTGCTGGTGGGGCAAGTAGCACACCTAATGATTATATGAATTTCTTAATCATGATATTGAATAAAGGTACGTTTAATGGCAAAAGAATCCTTTCTGAGAATAGTATTGCTGAAATGCAAGTGAACAGAGTGACTGAGGCAGTTAAAGTTGCTTATTCACCAGCAGAAGCGGGAACATTAAGTTACGGTTATGGCGAATGGCTGATGGGAAATAACATTGTTAGTAGCCCAGGGTTATTTGGAAGTTTTCCATGGGTGAATAATGATAAAAAATATTGTGCATTTTTAATGGCTTTTTACCTTAAACCAGACGGCAGACAAAAGAAATATGCAACACTGAAAAAAGTAGTGGAGGAGGAGCTTAACTAACCTCCTCCTTTTTATTTAAGCGTTTTACAATCCACGGCAAAGTAAGCCCCTGACCAAGAATGGTGAATAAAACCATGGCGACGGAAATGAAAATAATGGTATTCCGCATCGGAAAAGGTTGACCATTTTCAAGGGTTACGGGTAATGCTAAGGCAATTGCAAGGGATACGATACCACGCATGCCAGACCAACTGATAATGATACTATTATTCAAATCTAGTAGTGCATCAAAAGTGACTTTGCCACGTTTGTCTCGGAAACCTCGTTGTAAGTTAATCTTCTGTAAGAATACACGTGCCATTCTGATTAATAAGGCTACTATTGTAATCAAAAATGCATAACCAATATTAGGAAGAATCTGTGTTTTATCGATACTCGTTAAAACAATAGGAAACTGTATGCCTATCAGGATAAATATTAATCCATTCAATAAGAAGATATTTATCTCCCAAAAGTTTAATGATTGTTGTTTTAATTCTTTAGGGAATTTTGCTCTGCTCAGTCTCGCCATGCTTAAACCTAAAATTACGACTGCAATTACACCAGAAACATGAATTTCTTCTGCTAAAAGGTAAGTAACAAAAGGCATCAACACCATAAGACTGATAATGGCTAAGTGATTTTGTCGAAACCAACGGAGTGTATAAGCTAAGATTACACCCATCACTAAGCCTATGGCTAGGCCGCCTAATAGCAATATGATAAACTCTAAGGTAGCTTTCCACCAGACAAAAGCAACACCTGTAACCGATGCTACCGCAAAACGATAAGCTACTAGTGCTGATGCATCATTCACCAAGCTTTCTCCTTCTAAGATAGTCGTCGTTTTGTGTGAAAGTCCCAATCCCTTTGTAATGCCTATAGCAGCTACTGCATCAGTAGCCGAAAGAATAGCACCTAATACAAAAGCTACCGACCAACTCATGCCTGGAATGCAGTAACGTCCGATAACAGCAATGCCCAAAGTTGTAAGAAATACCAATCCTATGGCTAAAGCACTGATTGTTTGTGCATGCGTTTTGAATTCTTTGAAAGAAATGTTGAAAGCAGCATCGTATAGGAGTGGAGGAAGAAATATTAGCATAATAATTTCAGGGTTAATCTCTATATTAGGAATAGAAGGAATGAATCCTATGGCCATGCCCACAGTAATAAGTACGATAGGGTTTGGCAATTTTATCTTCTCTGCGATGGCAGTAAAGACAATCATGAGGGCTAATATAAAAATAACGATGCTATAATTCTCCATGGTTAGGTTTGCTTATTGAAGTAAGGATAAACCACTTTGTATAAAGAGGGTTTATAAAAGGTAATGATTATAGGACTTTAATATTGCGATTCATTACCAATTTGATGATAATTTAATGAGATATTGATTTTAAACCAACTATTGAACCAATAAGGGTGATAATAAAGAAAACTCTCCAAAAATTGATTGGTTCTTTGAAAACTAATATTCCTATTAATACAGTACCTACTGCACCAATGCCTGTCCATACAGCCATAGGCCGTTCCGATTGGTAATGTTTGTGTTGCTTTGATTAATAATAACATACTAGAGGTTAACGCTACTAAAAATCCAGCATACCATAAATAAACCTCATTACCTGTTACCAATTTAGCTTTTCCTAAGCAAAAAGCAAATGCTACTTCAAACAACCCCGCAATAATTAAAATAATCCAGTTCATGATTTTTGTTTTTTTTTACAAAATTCATAAATAATAAGATACCTTTGGTCAATTAGTAGCTGATTGTTTATATTCTTTTAAAAACAATATAGCCTGCCAAATATCAATTTAGCAGGCTATATTTAGATGTAATTGAAGAGGGCAATTACCCTTCTG
The DNA here is from genome assembly GCF_059423785.1 of Arcicella sp. GW458-12-2-14-TSB2. Taxonomy (NCBI): domain Bacteria; kingdom Pseudomonadati; phylum Bacteroidota; class Cytophagia; order Cytophagales; family Flectobacillaceae; genus Arcicella; species Arcicella sp. GW458-12-2-14-TSB2. The sequence continues at coordinate 18,266 of NZ_JBWKYN010000016.1, forward strand.
TCGTTACAGTTAATGTCACTTCGATATTTCCTCTCGTAGCATTCGAATATGGACATACCTGATGAGCTTGTTTAACCAATTCCTCAGCCTGTGCTTGTTCCACACCTGGCACATTTACAAAAAGCTCTACTGATAAGCCAAAACCTCCATTTTCAATTTTGCCAATACTTACAGCAGCTTTAACTGATGTTTCTCCAGTAACGGCTTTAGACATCTTAATAACCAATTTAAGGGCACTATCAAAACATGCTGAGTATCCAGCCGCAAAAAGCTGTTCAGGGTTAGTATAGTTATCATTAGCACCTCCTAATGCTTTAGGCATACGAACTTCTAAATCCAAAATTCCGTCAGAACTTTTTACGTTGCCATTTCTTCCGCCAGTAGCAGTAGCTACGGCTGTATACAATTTTTCCATTGTTATCGTTTTGTTGATTTATATTAAATATTCTTTGATTCTTTTACTTCTAATAGCTTATCGATTTGGGCTTTCAACATTAAAAATTGTTCTTCATCAGTCTCCAATTCCTTTATTAATGTGTAGGGTAATGATAATGCTTGTTCTTTAAGGGCTTTTCCTTTTTCAGTGATGGTAATGTCAACTAATCTTTCATCTACCTCAGAGCGGTTTTTAGTGACTAAGCCATTTTCAATCAATCGTTTAAGCAAAGGTGTTAGTGTGCCACTATCTAGCCATAGTTTTTTCCCTAATTCTTTTACCGTTACTTGATGGTGTTCCCACAAAACTAGCATCACTAAGTACTGTGGGTAAGTCAACCCCATTTTTTCAAGATGTGGACGATAAAGAGAGGTAATATGCCTTGATAAAGCATACACTGGAAAGCATACTTGATTTTCGAGCTTTAAAATATCCATCGCTGTATTGATTATTGTGTAAAATTAAATTGTACACAATTAAATAACAAGTGATTTTGCAAATATTTTTACAACAAATGAAAAGTTTTTAATTTTAAGGAGGTATTTGATGTTTTTATACATAAAATATCATGTTTTGCTTACCTTTGCACCCCTTCAAAAAAACTTACTATGAACGCTCTTTTCCCAACCCAGTACTCAGCAGTTTCAACAAAAGCCTTGAATGCATTCCTTAATGAAAAATATGGCTTTAATATGTTTTGTCGCTTATTGATTAGGAATGTCAGCGATACCTATCTGTTAGAAGATGATACGAAGAAGTATATCTTCAAGATTTATCGAAATACACATAGGAGTTTGGAAGAAATTAAAGCAGAAGTAGAGTTGCTTCACCATTTAAAAAACAATGGGGCAAAAGTAGCCTATCCAATCCCAGATCAGGAAGGGAAAGATATTCAAGCATTTAATGTAGCGGAGGGAATAAGGTATGGTGTGTTGTTCTACTTTGCACCAGGAAAACCTATATTTGATTTAAGTACGGAGCAATTGCTTACTATTGGCAGAGAAATGGCGGTGAACCATAATATTAGCTCGAAAGTAACATTAAATTATGAACGAGAGACTTTAGACATTAATGCTACACTACTTACTCCTTTAGAGGTGATTAAACCAGCTTTTAAAGATTTGCCAGAAGAATATGAATACCTAAGAGAAACGAGCCTTAAAGTAATTGATAAACTAAATCAGTTTGATACCAAAGATTTCGGTTATGGCTATTGTCATTACGATTATTTACCGAAAAACTTTCATTTTGACGAAAAGGATAACATCACTTTTTTTGATTTTGACTTTTTCGCAAAAGGTTTTCTAGTAAATGATGTTATGACTTTTTTTGTGCATTTTTTCTTCCATGTACATTATAAAGCCATTACTCAGGAACAGGCAGATGCTGATTTCAAGATTTTTATTAAAGGATACCGAGAAAACAGAGTATTATCAGAGGAGGAGATAGCGATGATTCCGTATTTAGGCTATATGTTCTGGATGTATTTTTTCAAATATCATTTCGAACACTTTGAAGATTGGTCAAATTTCTTTTTTACCCATAAATTCATCAAGGAAAGGGTAGGACTTATCAAGAAATGGGTAGACACTTTTTGTAAATTTTAAATAAAATAATGATTGTACAAATCTTTATTTTATTGGAGTGCGATTACATCTGTGATATTTCCATCCTTATCACTAACGAGGGACTTAAGTCTCTCGTTAGTGATAAATAAACAGATTATCCATTATTTATATAATTGTGAGTAATCGTTAGTACTTAAGTAGTACCCTAATGAAAGGTAATACTGATTTACCAAATACTTCTAACAGCTTGTTTAGCTTTCGCCAAAGTAATCATTCCAGTGTGACGCCACTTTTGTTTGCCATTTTTAAAGGCAATCAGCGTAGGCACTGCTGTTATATTATACTTCTTCCTTAAAACTGGATTTTTATCAATATCAATTTTTATAATTGAAACTTCCTCATCTAGTTCATCTACTAACTGACTTAAAATGGGTGTTATTTTTTTACATGGAACACACCATTCTGCTGAAAAGTCAATAATAACTGGCGTTGAGGAGGCTATTAGTTCTTCGAATGTACCTGTCATTTTATTTTAATATTTTATACTGAAATTAATAAACAGCTTTATCTATACATAGAGTTCATTATCTGTTTAATTTATCAAGAGAAACTGTTTTACAAAATTAGTGTATTCTCAGCATTGTTGTCATTGAACTAGTTCAAGAAAAATAATTTATAAAATTTATCAGTAAAATTTTGTTTTTAATATACCGATTGGTATATTTGTGTCGTCGATTTAACAATCGAATATTTTTTTCTAAAATGAAATACCAAACAGTATATAGAGATGGCTTTTATTCCAAGATCTGAAAAAACTAGGGCTTTTATTATTGAAACTACCGCAGGTATTTTTAATAAAAAAGGGTATGCGGGAACTTCAATGTCTGATTTAACAGAGGCGACAAAACTCACCAAGGGAAGTATTTATGGTAATTTCGAAAACAAGGAAGAAGTAGCTTTAGCAGCCTTTGAATATAATTTATCACAAAGAAATCAACTCATTGCTCGACAATTAGAAGCGTCAAACAGTAATTATGATAAGTTGATGGCATTCCCTATTATCTATAGTAGTGCAGAGATGAGTTGTTTTCTGGAAGATGGTGGATGTCCTTTGTTAAATACGGGTGTAGAAGCTGACGATGCAAATGAACTTTTCAGAATCAAAGTAGCTGAAGGTGTAACGCGTTGGAAGCAATCATTAGAAAATATTATTACGGCTGGTATCGAAGCCCAAGAGTTTAGCGCTAATACTGAAATCAGTAAAACTGCTACATCCATCATTGCTTTAATACAAGGGGGTGTTTTTTTGACAAAAACCACTAAAAATCCAGTATTATTAAATCAATCATTAGAAACAATTAGAGAAATGATTCAAAAAATAACCTTGTAGGGAGGTATTTTTTTTGACAATAAATATACCAATTGGTATATGATGATTTTAAAAATAACAAATAATTAAATACAATAATGAAAACTCAAAACAACACAATTTTAATTACTGGCGGTAGTGCTGGTATTGGCTTTGAAATGGCTAAATTATTTTCTCAACATGGAAATAAAGTGATAATTACAGGTAGAAATGCTGAACGTTTAAACAAAGCAACTGCACAATTAGAAAATGTTACTTCTTTTGTGTCTGATGTTACGAATGCAGAAGATACTGAGCAATTGGTAGCAATACTGAAAAAAGATTTCCCTAGCCTGAATATTGTTATTAACAATGCTGGCTTTGCACATGTCTATAATCTAATTGATACCAGCGTCAATGTGTTTGAAAAATCACAAGAAGAAATAATTACCAATTATTTATCGATTGTCAGATTAAATGAAAAGTTATTGCCACTCTTAACACAAAATGGAGATTCAGCAATCGTCAATGTATCTTCTATCGTAGCCTTTGCACCTGCTTTTTCTATCCCTAGTTATTCTGTTTCTAAAGCAGCTTTGCATTCATATAGCAAAATCTTACGTTATACGCTGGCTAAATCTACCAATGTTAAAGTATTTGAATTGATGCCTCCTTTGGTTGACACTGATTTTTCAACTGAGATTGGTGGAAGTAATGGTATCAAACCTAATGTAGTAGCAGAAAGATTGTTTGAAGGTTTGAAAAATGATGAATACGAAATTCATGTAGGCTTCACAGCAGATTTTTACCAATTGTATCTATCATCACCTGAAAAAGCCTTAGAAGCATTAAACTCGCAAAATGCTTAAAAGTAATATCCTAGCAATCGCTGTATTGACCAAACACCGATTGCTAGGACATTATTTTTTTACGATGGTCAATTCCCCAATTTATCATTTCAATAATTAAGCCATTAAGGCTTTGTCCGTATTCAGTTATTTCATACATCACTGTGATAGGTTTTGTGTTACAAACTGTTCGGGTAATTAACTGATGACTTTCCAGATTTTGAAGTTCCTTGGATAGCATTTTAGACCCAATACCATCCACATGCCTTAATAAATCCATAAATCTTTTTTTGCCATCAAAACTAAGTGTAGCAATAATTTGAATTTTCCATTTACCTGCTAGCAATTCCATTACATCACGGGCAGCTAAAATACCCTGTGTATGGTCTTGAGCACAGCTTTTTTCGATAGCTTCTTTTATTTCTTCTTGGCTCTTTAGTTTCATAATACAAAGTTATGGCTTATGATTTCATAATGAATGTTAGTTTCCTCAAAGAAACTACTTTCCTTTAGGAAACTAATAGTAAATAACGCAAAAAAATATTTGAATTTTGTCAAAACAAAATATTAAATAGATGAAAAAAGAAAAAATAATTTATTGGATAAGCACAGGTTTAATTTCAGCAGCCATGCTTATGAGCAGTTTTATGTATTTAAGTAAAAATCCTGAATTGCTTGCAAATTTTAAATTGTTGGGATATCCAGCATACTTTATCCCAATGTTAGGAACTGCCAAATTGTTGGGCGCTATCAGTTTGCTGAATCCTTGGTTTCCGAAGCTAAGAGAATGGGCTTATGCAGGCTTTGCCTTTACTTTTATCGGCGCTATTTGGTCGCACATTGCAACTAGTACACCGTTTATGCCTGCATTGGTACTATTAGCTATATTAGGTGTTTCTTACTTTTTTAATACAAAAACTGAAAAAGTATAGTTGTGAGCTTTGAGTGATGAGCTATGCTACTTACTTAATAAAAAATCCCGAGTTGTTAACAACTCGGGATTTTTTTATGAAGCATTTGAAAGCTATATTTTATTAGTTTTTAGCCCCTTGAATAGCTCCACTTTGTGCTTGTTTTTGCAATTGCATAGGATTTGACTGAGCTTGACGGCTTTGTTTAAATACTTGAAAACGAGTTGGTTCTTCTGGTTCTCTTGGAAAAACATTGCTTTTTGTATCAATATCAGCAATTTCAAAGAAAGGATCAAGTGTCCATTTTGTTACTTTTTTATCAGTAGGAATCACTTTTTTAATTTCCTTATCATTCAAACGCCAAATTTCGGCTGGGTATCTAAATACTTCGCTAGTGCCATCTTCGTAATTTGCTTTTACGATTACTGGCATTGGCAAACCTCCAACGTTTTTAACATTTAATACATAAAAGTTTTTATTACCCTGTACCAAACCTTTCTCTTCATCGCTCAAGCCTGCTGTAGCTTGTTCAAATCTCTTTTTCTCAGCTTCAGTTGTCGTGTATTTGTCATAACTATTGTAGAAATCTCTCATGTCTGGATTTTCTTCTACAACTGTTTTAGGAATATCTGTTTTGTTACGGATATTGCTCATTGTCTGGCGTTTAGCTTGGTCGTCAGCTTTAGCTTTTTCTGCTTTCTTTTCTGGCGAAACATTATCTATCCCAAACCATTCTACATTCTCAAGCGATAAATCTACTGGCTCAACACCATAGAACCAACCTTTCCAGAACCAATCTAAGTCCACACCCGAAGCATCTTCCATCGTACGGAAGAAATCTTGAGGAGTAGGGTGTTTAAATGCCCAACGACGTGCATATTCTTTGAAAGCAGCATCGAATAACTCTCTGCCCATTACGGTCTCACGCAAGATGTTTAATGCCGTTGCGGGCTTGGTATAAGCGTTTGGCCCGAAGCCCATGATATTATCAGAACTCGACATAATTGGCACTTGTTGACTTTTGTCGGTACGCATATAACCTACAATGTCCTGAGGCTCACCAGATGCATCAAAATTTCTATCCCATTCTTTTTCAGCCAATTGTTCACAGAAAGTATTCAAGCCTTCATCCATCCATGACCATTGTCTTTCGTCAGAGTTCACAATCATCGGGAAGAAGTTATGACCTACTTCATGAATTACTACGCCAATTAAGAAATCTTTTGTTCCTTGTGAATAAGTCCCGTCAGCTTCTGGTCTGGCACCGTTGAAAGAAATCATCGGATATTCCATACCGCCTACTGGGCCATGTACTGACTGCGCTACTGGATAAGGATAAGCAATCGTTCTCTTAGAATAAGAACGAAGCGTATGAGCAACCAACATCGTTGAATACTGTCCCCAAAGTGGATTAGCTTCTTTAGGATAAGCCGACATTGCCCAAACTTTCTTTCCTTCAATGTTTACCTGCATAGCATCCCAAATGAATTTTCTTGAACCTGCAAAAGCAAAATCTCTTACATTTTGTGCAGCGAAAACCCAAGTTTTATTTCCTGTAGGCTTACCTTTTTCAGCAGCAACAGCCTCATCTTGTGTGACAATCAAAACAGGACGAGTAGCAGTTTTTGCTTGTTCTAATCTTTTGGTTTGAGTAGCACTAATTACTTGTGCAGCATTTTGTAATTCACCTGTTCCCAAAATAACGAAATCGTTAGGAGCGGTGATACTTACTTTATAATCTCCAAAAGGAACAGTAAATTCGCCTTGTCCTAAGAATTGTTTATGTTGCCAACCGTTTATATCATCATAAACGCACATTCTTGGAAACCACTGAGCCAATTCGTATAAATAATTTCCATCTTTTGGAAAATATTCATAACCACTTCTTGCACGAGTAGCGATGGCATCTGTAATGTTGAAATTCCAATCAATTGAGAAAGAAAAAGCAGCACCCGACTTTAATGGTACTGGCAAGTCGATTCTCATCATTGTTTCATTGATGGTATATTTTAAAGCATTACCCGCTTTGTCTTTTACCGCGGTAATTTTATAACCATATTCTCTCGGAGCTACTCCAGCAACACTATTTAATCTTGCAAAAGAAGTACCCTTATCAGTCAAGGTTGATGTTTGCGAAAGTTGGGCAATACCACCTTTTTTGAAATTGTTTTGATCCAATTGAACCCACAAATACCCAAGTTCGTCTGGAGAAAAGTTTTTGTAGGTAATTACTTCAGAGGCAGTCATTGATTGATTCTGGTCATTCAATTCGGCTTTGATGTCATAATCAGCACGGTTTTGCCAATAACTTTTACCCGGAGCACCAGAGGCTGCTCTGTATGAATTGGGAGTTGGCAGTATATTCCCGAGTTGCTCGAAACGATTATTGCCATTGTACTGACCTGCTTGCTGTGCCAAAGCTTGTATGCTACAAGCAATCAGCATCAAACAGGGAGATAGGAATCTTTTAGTCATGATTGATAGTTTGAGTGAATGAATAATTTGAACGAATTTAATGAAAAAGAAAATTGAATCTTATTTTTTTAGACGTTTGATAGGCTAATACGTCTTTAACTTGAAAAAACAGCTTACTTTTGAGCTGATTGAGAATACTTGTATTCTCAATTTTAATGTAAAATCTTAAACGTTATTTCTCGCAATGCTTCTCCATCGGTCATTGAGCCACTGTCAATTCCTTTTGATTTTAAATCCAATTTCTTAATCTCACTAATAATATAGACTACCTTTGACAGATTATAATTTCTAATCGCCAAAGAGTAATCTTTTGTGAAAAATGGATTTACGCCTAATACGCTTGCTAAACCTTTTTCAGACTTATCAGGTGTAACGTGGGTAAGCAATACTTTTGAAAAGAAATTAAAAAGCATCATGACAATAGGAGCTAGCGGATTGTCTTTAGGATTGGCAGCAAAAAAGTTGACAATTTGGTTGGCTTTTAGTACATCACGAGTAATCAAGGCTTTTTGAAATTCAAAATAGTTATATTCTTTGCTAATGCCTACAAATTTCTCAACGACATGCGCATTGATTTCTTCATCTACACGAAGGTTCAGCACAATTTTGTTGATTTCGGATGCCAAACGTTTTAAATCATTGCCAACGTTTTCAATTAACATCTCAATCGCTTTCCTGCTGATTTTCAATCCCTGTTCATGGCAATACTCTAATATCCAGTCTGGAATTTTATTATCATACAGCTTTTTAGAAGGCATCACCACGCCATTTTTATCAAAGGCCTTTATCCATGCTTTCCTTTCATCTACTGAATCTTTGAACATCAAAATAAGGATAGTAGAGTCAAGCGGTTTTTGGGCATAAGCTTCCAAGGCTACTTGCATGTCCTTTTGTTCTAATCCTTGAATGCCCTGTGCTTCCTTCACCAGAATCAATTGTTTGTCAGACATCATGGGAAAACGCTTGGCATACGATAATAAGGAAGGTACATTCAAGTCTTTTCCAAATAATACAAATTGGTTAAAACTTTTATCACCATTTCCTAAAGCATGTTCTTCTAAATAATCAGCAACTTTATCTATATAATAGGGCTCATCACCATGCAATAAATACAACGGTGCGTAGGTCTTTTTCTTTAATTCTTTTAATACTTCAGTACTAGATTTTGGCATTCTTTTGTTTTGCTAAAATATTTTGACAATATACGATGAGTTCGGGGAAGAAAACTTGAAATTCGTCTAAATATAAATCATAATCTCTTTTTAAATCTTCAGTAGCATTTTCAATGCCTGATTCAAAGTGTAGCCTTCTGGAAATCCCTTTCAACGACCATTCAATACCTTCATAAGTAGCATATCCACTGAACCAGTCTGTCGTTACCATTGAATTAATCATTCTGTCCATCTTGGCAGGCATATCTTTTTTTCGAGCAGTAATCAACGCATAAAATGCTTTACTATACTCTAGTAAGGATAAAGGCGAATAATGTTGAAATGTTTTCGCTAAAAGGTGGTCGTAAAATACATCTACCACTATTCCAGCACATTTATGGTATTTAGGCTGAAGTCTCTGAATACTTTTTCTAACAATAGGGTGTGCATCGGTAAAAGAATCTATTGCTCTATGCAAAATAATACCATTTTTAATCCCTTCATTGATGAAAGAATTGTGCTCATTATCAAGGTTTCCTTTGATAAAATCGCCCATGAGATTCCCGATTTTTATATCATCATCATCGCCAGATAGAAAAGTATGTGCTAAAAAATTCAACTTTTATGTTTTTTTTATTGTTCTGAGACCATAAAGTTAAGGAAAAACCCTTACGTTTGTGGCAAATACGGGTCCCTCAACGAAAACACTATCAAAAAACTTAGTACAATGCAAATTTCAAATGAAAAGGTTGTTACCTTAACATACGAGCTAACAGTTACAGATGCTGATGGCGTAAAAGATTTAATAGAGACTGTAGAGCAAGAAGACCCAATGGTTTTTATTCAAGGTTTAAGCGGTTTACCTGAAGCTTTTGAAGAAAAAATTCAGGGACTTTCTGCGGGTGATAGCTTTGAGTTTTCAATTCCTGCTGAAGACGGGTATGGTGAATACGACCCTTCGGCCGTTGTAGAGTTACCAAAAGAGATTTTCAAAGTTGATGGCGAATATGTAGAAGAAATGTTAGAAGTTGGTAATTTCTTACCAATGACTGATGATGCTGGTAATCGTTTGAATGGAAAAATTATTGCTGTTGAAGATACTTTAGTAAGAATGGATTTTAATCACCCGTTGGTTGATAAAGAAATGTTTTTTAAAGGAACTATCGTTGCAGTAAGAGAAGCTACTCAGTCGGAACTAGACCATGGGCATGTACATGGAGATGGCGGAGTACATCATTAAGAGTTTATGAGTTTAAAGTATTAGCGTTCATACTGGTGAATTTCGCTTTTATGAAATTTTGTACTTTAGACTCATTTACTTTACACTCATAAACTTAATACCTTACCACTCATAAACTTCTAAAACGTATGCAGAAACCTGCTTTTGATGATATTTTTATGGATTTGGCAGTTAACTTAGCCAAACGTTCTCATTGTGTAAAAGCACAAGTAGGAGCGGTGCTCACTAAAGATACTCGTATTATTTCGATAGGCTATAATGGTCCTCCTGCTGGAACACATAACTGTGATATAGAATTTCCGATAGACGGTTGTGAGCGAGATTCAAAAGGAAGTTGTTCATTAGCCTTGCATGCGGAACAAAATGCTATTTTGTATGCAGTAAAAAATGGCTCAAGCATTGAAGGTTCAACAATTTATGTGACCTTGTCTCCGTGCATTGCCTGTGCAAGAATAATTTTTACGATGAAGGTCGCTAGAGTAATTTACCTAAATTCTTATGCCGAATACAAAGGAATCCCTAAAGATGAAGGAGTGGAGTTTTTAAAGAAATTTGGTGTTGAAGTGGTGCGGTATAGAAAAGACTAGATGACTTTAAGACTAAAGGACTTAAGGATTAGAAAAGACTGAAGGATTTAAAAGACTACAGGATTTAAAGACTATAAAAGATTGAAGGACTTAATGACTCAAAGAATAAAATCTTAAAGTCATTAAGTCCTCCAGTCTTAAATCCAAAAGTCTACCCAAGATAAGTTTTTAATGCTTTACTTCTAGAAGTATGTCTTAATCTACGAATAGCTTTTTCTTTGATTTGTCTAACACGTTCACGTGTTAAATTGAATTTCTCTCCGATTTCTTCTAACGTCATAGCGTGTTCGCCATTCAAGCCGAAATATAAAGTAACTACATCTGCCTCACGTTGTGTTAAAGTAGACAAAGCTCTTTGAACTTCGCGACGAAGTGAATCATTAATTAATCCTGAATCTGGTTTATCTTCACCGTCATTTTCCAAAACATCCAACAGTGAATTTTCTTCACCTTGTACGAATGGTGCATCCATCGAAACGTGACGACCCGAAATTTTTAAAGTATCAACAACTTCACCTGTTGAGATTTCTAATACTTCTGCTAATTCTTCAGGAGTAGGCTCGCGCTCAAACTTCTGTTCTAATTCAGAAAAAGTTTTAGAAATTTTATTAAGAGAACCAACACGGTTAAGCGGTAAACGTACAATACGAGATTGCTCAGCTAAAGCTTGCAAAATTGACTGACGAATCCACCAAACAGCATAAGAGATAAATTTAAAACCACGAGTTTCATCAAAACGTTGAGCAGCCTTAATCAAACCTAGGTTTCCTTCGTTAATTAAGTCACCTAAGCTAAGCCCTTGATTTTGATATTGTTTTGCTACGGATACCACAAAACGAAGGTTTGCCTTCGTTAGTCTTTCTAATGAAAGTTGATCCCCGTCACGAATTTTCTGAGCTAAAATAACCTCCTCCTCTGGTGTCAATAAATCCACCTTGCCAATCTCTTGTAAATATTTATCAAGTGACTGACTCTCTCTGTTAGTAATTTGCTTACTAATTTTTAGCTGTCTCATATTATCCTTGTTATATTTTTAAATGGTTAACAAATCCAAATGTTAAAAACCAAACAATTATATAAAGACAAAATGTTCAGAATATAATCGTTTGGTAAGATATATTTTTTAGTTCGTTATCAAAAGAACGTAATAAAATGCGGATTTGTTCTAATTCTTTTCTGGTTTTGGTAAAAGAGCTTTACGTGATAAGCGGAACTTGCCAGTTTTCTTATCAACTTCAATCAATTTTACTTTTACTTGTTCTCCGATTTGTAGTACACCTTCCACTGTTTCTAAACGTTCCCATTTGATTTCAGAGATATGTAATAAACCATCTTTGCCAGGTAAAAACTCAACAAATGCACCAAATGGCATAATTGACTTTACAATACCATCGTAAACTTCGCCTTCTTCAGGAATCATCACAATTCCTTTAACCATAGAAACGGCTTTGTCCATCGACTCTTTGTTTGAAGAGAATATAGAAACATAACCACCATCTGGTTTTTCTTCAATCGTAACCGTTGCGCCAGATTGTTTTTGAATATCTTGAACAATTTTACCACCTGGTCCGATTACTGCTCCAATTTGGTCTTTCAAAATTTTGATAACCATCGCTCTTGGCGTATGAGGCTTCATTTCAGGCCTAGTTGCTTGGATAGCTTCCTTCATTTTACCCAAAATGTGTAAACGTCCACGTTTTGCTTGATCCAAAGCTTCCGCTAATACTTCATAAGAAAGGCCATCTACTTTGATATCCATCTGACAAGCAGTGATACCATTTTCTGTACCTGTTACTTTGAAGTCCATATCTCCTAAGTGATCTTCATCACCTAAAATATCAGAAAGAACGGCATATTTACCAGTTTTAGGATCAGAAATCAAGCCCATAGCAATACCAGAAACAGGAGCTTTGATTTTTACACCAGCATCCATTAATGCTAAAGTACCAGCACAAACAGTAGCCATTGATGAAGAACCATTTGATTCTAAAATATCAGAAACTACACGGATAGTATAAGGATTGTCGGCATCAGCAGGTAATACTTTTTTGATAGCACGCATCGCTAAGTTACCATGACCAATTTCACGACGACCTGGACCTCTGTTTGGTTTTACTTCACCTGTAGAGAAACCAGGGAAGTTATAGTGCAACATAAAACGGTTGTAACCAGATGTCATTGCTTGGTCAACGATTTGTTCATCTAGTTTAGTTCCTAATGTTACAGTAGTAAGCGACTGTGTTTCACCACGAGTAAATACAGCCGAACCGTGTGGAGAAGGTAAATAATCAACTTCGCAAGTAATTTGACGAATTTCATCTAATTTACGTCCATCCAAACGATAGCGTTCGTTTAATACTAATTGACGAGCCGCTTCTTTTTCAATATCATGGAAATACCATTTTGCTAACGTTTTATTAACAGTAGTATCTTCTGGTAATGATGTAAAGTATTCCTCTTCAATAGCTTTGAAAGAATCTTTGCGACCACTTTTACTTGGATTAGCTAATTTTACGGCGTCATAAAACTTCGTAAAATAAGTATCCCAAAGGAATTTTCTCAATTCTTCGTCATGTGTTTCGTGATTGTATTCGCGCTTAGCAGTTTTACCTGTTTCAGCTGTTAATTCAATCAAGGCAGCACATTGGATTCTGATAGCATCATGTGCAATTTTCAAGGCAGCAAGCATGTCAGTTTCAGAAATTTCATTTCCTTCACCTTCAACCATCAAAATATCGTTCACGTTTGCAGCAACTAGTAATTCTAGTTCAGCATTAGCAATTTGAGAAGTAAGAGGGTTGACAACAAATTCGCCGTTGATTTTGGCAATACGAACCTCAGAGATTGGTCCGTTGAATGGAATATCAGACACTGCAAGGGCTGCGGCAGCGGCTAAACCTGCAAAAGCGTCTGGTGTGACTTCAGCATCTGCAGAAATCATCGTAATCATTACTTGTGTATCAGCATGGTAGTCAGATGGGAAAGTAGGGCGTAAAGCTCTATCTACTAAACGACTTACCAGAATTTCATAGTCTGAAAGTCTTGATTCTCTGCGTAAAAATCCTCCAGGGATTTTACCAGCCGAAGCAAATTTTTCTTGATAATCAACTGATAGGGGTAAAAAATCTGTACCTTCTTTCGCTGTTTGGCTAGATACTACAGTTGCCAAAAGCATCATGTTTCCGCTTCTCACGACCACAGACCCATCTGCCTGTTTTGCGAGTTTACCTGTTTCGATGGTAACTTCTTTACCATCGGGCATTATTATTTTCTTCGTAATTACGTTAAAAGACATATTTTTTGATTAATTACCTTGATTGATTAATAGTTTAACGTACCAAACAAGGTTTTTGTTGGATGTTGATTCGCAAATTCTTCTGTTCGTCAATGTTTAATTTATCCTTAAAATTGTTTAGAGAAACTACTTTACTGACGAACCACCAAAAAATTGACGAGTACCCAAAGAGAGGAAATGTAAGCAGGGAATCTTTTTCAAGACTCCCTGCTTTGAAAGAAAATTACTTTCTAATGCCGAGTTCAGCAATGATAGCACGGTAACGAGTAATGTCTGTCTTGATTAAGTAATCTAACAAACTTCTACGCTTTCCAACCAACTTTAAAAGACCCATACGAGTAGAGTGATCCTTTTTGTTTTTCTTTAAGTGTTCTGTCAAATGAGAGATTCTGAAAGTAAACAAAGCGATTTGCGACTCTGCAGAACCAGTATCAATTTTTGACTTCTCATGTCCACGAGATTCGAAAATCCCCTGCTTTACTTCTGAAGTTAAATACATCTTCAACCAGTTTAAATTGTTATAAAATATGAAAACGTGCAAAAATAACGTTTTTTCTTGCTATTAACAAATCTTAACTGTAATTATTGAAAAATCTCTTCGAAAACTTTGCTTTTTTAAGCTTTTCCTTCAGTTGATTAAAGTAAACAATATAAGCATCACTTTCAAATAGGCGAGAATCGTTTTTGGCTTTGTTTAAAAAATACAACCCAATTAGGAACAATACTGTGTTTGAAATCCATGCACCTATTTGTACGATTACCCTACTTTCTTTGGCTGCTTTGTCGCCCTGCTGCGTCATTACATACATCAATATGAAAAATACGATAGCAATAACTACTGGCAAACCAAAGCCACCTTTTTTAATAATACCACCCAAGGGCGCACCAATCAAAAACATGACAAACACTGCAATAGCATTCGTGAATTTATGATGCCATTCAAGATTCGTTTTCCTTAAGTCCTCGTCCTTAGAAGTTAATACCGAAACATTGCTTTCAGCAAAACTAAGGGCATTGTTAACCTGCGAAATGGCGAAATCAAGACTTTGATAAGGGTTAGCTGTATGGACATCTCGCTTTTTAATGAGAGAGTCTATCGAACTCATCTTCATTTTTTTGAGTTTCTTCTGGTCTTCGTTTAATAATGGTGGAAATTTGTTCATCTCAAACAAATAATACGACCGTGCATTGTCATAAAAATTGCCTCTTATTCGATTAAAGTCCCTTTTGAGCGAATCAGCATCTTTGGCTAATTCTTCATAACTTCTCATCATTTGATAATGCTTAAACTGTTCTTCTTCGGTTTTGTGCATATCAAAAGCCGCTAAGCTCATCACTACCTTACTTTTCCGAAAAGCATGCGTAACCATATCAGTCTGATTTGTATTGCTTGTTTTGTCAGCATCTTCTACATAATCGTTACCATTAAAAAGCTCAAAAATCAAATATTGTTTATCCATGATGGTGTACATCAATGCAGAATCGGCCAATGTTAGGTGTTTGTTCCCATCGTTTTTGGTATGGTCGAATATGACAATATTCTTTAAAGTCTTGTTATCTGGGTATTTTTTTGAGACTTTTATGCTGTAGCCAGGCAAATCATTATAGAAAATACCTTCTTTGATATTTAAAGTGGTTTTCGTTGTTTTAATATCATATAGTAAACGATACCCTTTTAGGTTTGCCCAAGGCAAGGCAACATTATTGAACCAAAAAGCAAACAGGGTAATTAATACCGTGACAATAAACATTGGTTGCATGGCTCGAGTAATTGAAATCCCTGCACTTTTGATAGCTGTTAATTCAAAAAACTCGCCTAATTTTCCATAAGTCATTAATGTAGAAAGAAGCATTGCTAAAGGCAAGGCTATCGGAATGGTAATTAAGCTGAAATAAAAGAAAAGTTCGAAATATACTTCAACCCCTAAATCTTTACCAAAAAGGTCAGCGAAGTATACTAGGATAAGTCTCATCAAGAAAATGAAAATTACTACGGCTAGTGTTAATACAAATGGTTGCCAAAAGGACTTAATGATAAGTTTATCAAGTTTCTTAATCATATAATATAATTAAAACGCTCGTATTTCATTAAAGAAACACGAGCGTTGAGTGCGCTCTGTTAAGGAAACGCAAAATTAAATATTTTTGAGTTGATACGCTTGTTAAATAAGCTTAATTGCCAACAATTTCTTTGAGCTTATAAATTAAATCTTCCCACAGTTCATTTAATTCGCTTTCATCTGTATTATCAGAATAATCAACAATTTTTAAATAAGTAGAGCCTGTTAAGTCACTTACTTCCATTTTGAACTCAATATAATTATGGTCTCTGTCTTCAGGGCTACTGGGTAAAAAATCAAATTTGGCCGATTTATTTAACCTCAATTGTGAAAGCTTTGCAATATGACTATCGCCATCCCAAGAAAAATCAAATGTTGAACTGTCTTTCAAGGTGACTTTCTCTGCAAACCACTGTTGTAAGCCAGACGCTGAGCTAATGTAAGGAAAAAGTACCTTAGGAGAGGCTCTCAATTCAAATTCTACAATAAATTTATGTTTGCTCATAATCCTAACATTTAAAGGTAATTAAATCACTAAATTACTCGAAGAAACAATTTATCCAGATAGATGTCGAGTAATTGACTACCGAAACTCTGTTTTGGCAAAGGTATAAATGTTAGAGAAATACGCAAGCTTTTTTTTTAATTTCAAAAAATTTACTTTTTCTCCTATAAAAAATGTATTACGGTTCCTTGTTGATTCTCAATTATTTATACGACATTTTGAGGAATTAATGATGAAGTTAAAAAAATAATTTGAATAAAAAATGAAAGTATTTCTAAAATACCTTTGCATTTGAATGCAAAAGCACTAATTTTGCACCACAATACGACAGCGGGATAGCTCAGATGGTTAGAGCGTAGGATTCATAACCCTAAGGTCGGCAGTTCGATCCTGCTTCCCGCTACTTATTAAAAGCGTAATTAATTGAAATTCAATTGGTTACGCTTTTTCTTTTTATCAATATTTAGTGTTTACTAATCTGTAAGTATCTATGCTTTTACAACCGATTGTAAATCTTGTAGAAATTCTTTCAAGAAAAGGTGTTCATCATGCCATTATTTCACCCGGTTCACGGAATGCTCCATTAACAATTGCTTTGGTGCGTCATCCTGCTATTGAAACATGGTCGATTTCTGATGAACGTTCCGCTGCTTTTATTGCGTTGGGGATGGCTCAAAACCTTAGCAAACCCATGGCTATTTGTTGCACTTCAGGCTCAGCAGCTTATAATTACGCGCCCGCAGTGGCCGAGGCTTTTTTTCAAGAAGTTCCTTTGATTATTCTGACAGCAGATAGACCCAAAGAGTGGATTCATCAACATGACGGGCAAACAATCTATCAAACAGATATTTTTGGGAAGCACGTAAAGCAAAGCTTTGAAATAGGGGCTGATTACAGCCATCCAGATGCTATCTGGCATATCGAACGAACAGTTAATCATGCCGTAAATCTCGCCAATACTTTTCCTAAAGGACCAGTTCATATTAATATTCCCCTCAGAGAGCCTTTTTATCCACTTGAAAATGAAGTAGTTGTCTCTGATGGTAGTGTGAGAGTAATAGAAAGGGTTGAAACATCTAATGTTCTCTCAAACGAGGTATGGGCTAATCTTTTAGCAAGTATTGAGCAATATGATAAGGTATTGATAGCAGGCGGGCAAAATGAATTTGACCCTGATTTAACAAATATATTAGAGAAGTTACAAGACGAATTTAATTTCCCTGTAGTTGGAGACTCCATCTCAAATTTGAAATTCAACGTGATTTCTAATCAGGATGTTTTTCTGCAACAAGATGCTGAAAACTTAGCACCAGAATTATTAATTACATTTGGAAAATCCTTTATTTCAAAAAGTTTTAAAACCTTTTTGAGAAAAAATAAGGCTATCGAACATTGGCACTTAAGTTTAGATAATCACCTGATTGATACCTTTCAATCGTTGACCAAAATACTTCCTGTTCAACCGCTGTATTTCTTTTCCAAACTATTAGAAGAAATAGATTTCTCTCAATTCAAAAACGGAGATGATGAAGAAAGAAGTAGTGATTATTTGGACGCATGGAAAAGAAATAGCTTCAAGGCAAACAATTATCTTGAGCATTTTTTCTTAGAAAACTTCCATCAACATCAGTTAAATGAATTTTATGCCATCAAGAAACTATTAGATGCCTTACCTGCTGATAGTCAACTACATTTGGCTAATTCCATGTCAGTAAGATATGCCAATTATATAGGAACTGACCCAACTAAGAAAATAGAAATATTTGCCAATAGAGGAACAAGCGGGATTGATGGTTGTGTAAGTACTGCTGTTGGTGCTGCCCTGAGTACTACCAAACGGGTGTATCTATTAATAGGGGATTTAGCTTTTTTCTACGATAGAAATGCCCTATGGAATCGTTATATGCCTGATAACCTTAATATTATTTTGATGAACAATCATGGTGGTGGAATTTTCAGAATAATTGACGGCCCAAGTAAACAGGCTGAGTTAGATGATTATTTTGAAACAGTTCAATCATACACCGCTGAAAAAACAGCCTCTGAAGCGAATTTAGAGTATTTTAATGCAAAGACCGTCGAAGAGTTTCATCAATTGTCAATAGCTTTTCTTCAACCAAATGGAAAATCAAAAATCTTCGAAATAGAAACAGATAGTAAATACAATACTGAGATATTCAAGAAATTTAAAGCAGGCTTTGCGCTTTAAGTTAAACTAAGCATGAGTCATCCCGAATTTTAAAATCATAAAATAGCGGTTGAAGTTAGTTTTTCGACTGCTTTTTTGTGATTGATGAACAACGAATTCCTACTGTTTGAGCGAAGCGAGTTTAGGAATTCTTGATTTTTTTGTTACTTTTTGCATCAAGGCAAAAAGTAAGGTCGAGAATAAATTCAAAAGTCTTTGAAATCTTCTGAAACGTATTATTTTATTAGAAATTGGGGATAAGCATGTTATTTAATATCAATACTATTATCCAATTTCTTTGCCTCTTGAAATTTCATTTGAGCTTCGTTCTGGTTACCAATTTTTTGAAAGTAATAACCTAAATTTCTGAGCGTATAGGCATTTTGCGGATTAATTCTTAACGAACGCTCCAGCGTTTCTTTGGCTTGGTCTAGCTTACCAATTTGCAGTAAAATATAGCCATAGTTGTTTAAATAAATCGCATCAGTCGGTTTTAAAGCAATGGCTTGTTCTGAGAATACTTTTGCTTCTTGAAATTTTTGTTCTTCCGACAGGATAAATGCCAAGTTGTTTAAAGCGAAATCTTGTTTAGGATTAATCGAAATCGCTTTTTGAAAATCCTTTTTAGCTAAATCATATTGTTTGTTTTCAAAATAAATAAAACCGTGGTTTGAATAGGCCTCTGCATTATTAGGGTTAATCCTAATCGCTTTTTCATAATCGGCTGTTGCTCCTGCACTATTATTAAGTTGTACTTTTACATTCCCTAAGCTCACAAAATAAAAAGATGAATCTTTAAAAGGCACTGCAATTTTTTCTAAATCTACTAAGCTATTCTGAAAATCTCCTTTTTGGAAATATACTTCAGAACGATTGTAATAAGCTTCCCAATATTTTTTGTCTATATCAATGGCTTTATCTAAATCCGTTAAGGCTTCATCGAGTTGATCAAGCTTTTGATAGGCCAAGGCCCTGTTATTATAAGCATCAGCAAAATCTGGATTTTTAATAATGGCTTCGTCAAACCAATGAATAGCCTCTTGATATTCCTTATCTTTTAATTTATAATTCCCTCTTTTGAAGAATTTGATAGCCTCTTCTTTTTTATCTGCACCACAAGAAAAAAGTAAAATGCCCGAGAGTATCAATAATAATGCTTTGTTTTTCACTGATTTTAAATGTTTTATGTAAATAATTGTCTTTGCAGGTTCAGTTTTGTGTGATGAAGTCCCTCGTAAAATTACTAGAAATAGTTGAAATGAACTTGGAAATCGGACAAGAGTCTTATGCTGAACTATGACTTTAAGACTTTTGTTTCTAATTTTGTAAGGGCAGTTCGCTGTCTTGATTTAAACTTTTAAAAAATATTGCAATGATTAAAGCTGAAATGCTAACCGACAAAGGTTTGATGGTGATAGAATTTTATGAGCAAGATGCTCCCATTCATGTTAAAAACTTTGTTGATTTATCAAAAAGTGGATTTTACGATGGCGTAACATTTCATAGAGTTTTACCTGATTTTGTGATTCAAGGTGGAGACCCAACTGGAACAGGTGGTGGTGGTCCTGGCTATACTATTCCTTGCGAATTGACAGGAAATAACCAATATCACGACCGTGGTGTTTTATCAATGGCTCACCGTGGTAGAAATACTGGAGGTTCACAGTTCTTTATTTGTCATAGCCGTAAAAATACTGCTCACCTAGACCGTAACCATACTTGTTTCGGTAAAGTAGTAGAAGGTTTAGAAGTAATAGATGCTATTCGTCAAGGAGATGTCATCCAGAAAATTACTATTATAGAAGAATAGGTCAGTCTCACACAATTTAAATTAATCTGATATGTATTTTATTGGCGAGTTAAAAGGTTCTAGTCCTGATTTGAAAATTTCATTATATAAATGGAATTCAAAGTTTTTTGTAAAGTTCGAAACACCAGATTTAGAACAAGTTTACAAAATATCAGAGATGGACGTTTCTGAAGATGAAGTTCGAGCAATGGTCAATGAAGCATTTATCGAAAAAATTATCGCCCGTTTTAAAGAGATGTATCAAGATTTAGGAGAATTAATGGGAGATTATTAACATTGAAATTTAAATAGGGCGATAAACTTTAACAAAATAGTTTATCGCCCTTATTATTATTGTTCGTTACAGTTTAGTTTACACAAGAAAGTTTAATTTTGTACGTATATTTTATATACTTCAAAATATTATATAGTTTGAATAATGTTGTTTTAAACTGATGAGTCATGCCACAGATTATCATTAACTATAAAAATCCTAAAACGCTTGAAGCTTTAAAGGATTTCTCGAAATACTTTGATTTTTCAATACAAAAGATTGACAAATCGAAACCTCAAAAAACGTCTTTAAATGGCGTTTCGCTTATATCAGGTGATAAGATGATTGATGTTTCTGATATTTCTCAAATTTTCACAGGTAAAGATATAGATGCTAAAGATTTACGCCAGAAAGCATGGAAACGAAGAAAATAATTTGTGATACTGATGTAATGATTGATTTTTTTGACGAAAACAAAAAACGGCATCTAGTTACAAAAAATATTATTGAAGAAGTTATTGGTATTGACAATGTCGTAATATCAGCTGTCACTAAAATGGAAATGATGGTTGGTGCTACCAATAAAATAGATTTAAGAACAATCAATAAAAAACTTCAACGTTTTCATATTGCTTTAATAAATGATAATATCTCAATAATGGCTTTTGAATTAATTGAAAAATATTATTTAAGTCATGGGTTAGTAATGCCCGATGGGTTGATTGCATCAACAGCAATTATTACTGATTTAGAGCTATTTAGCTATAATATAAAAGATTATAAGTTTATAAAAGGCCTTAAATTATTTAAAATCGATAATAAAGATTAAGCGCATAATTAAGAATTATTTAAAAATAAAATAGGCTTCTTTTTAAGAAGCCTATTTTATTAAATGAGTTTAAAGATTGTTGTTTACAAAAACAACCATTTTTTATAAAGTGCTTTTTGTTCCTCTGTTTGGGTAGGAAGTGCTTCGATTACGAAATTTTTAGTAGGGTTTCTCTGAATCTTAATCGCATAAGTTTTATCCAAACCATCTCTTCTTACTTTTACAGCCATAAGATCACCAATCTTCTTGTTACTGATAACTTTTAAAACCTCTTCAGATTTTGAAATAGTCTGTCCGTCAATCTGTAAAACTTCATCATTAACATTCAATCCGTCGATATATGCAGGTGAATCTTTTATCACTCCAGTGATTTTCAAACCACTAGCTGCTCTAAATTCAGCCCCTAGATATGGCTCATTTTTTTCAGCATTTTTATCAACCAGCGTCATGCCCACGGCAGACAAATAAGTATTATAAGAGATAGCGTCTGTTCCAAAAATATATTTTTGGAAAAAATCATCCATTTTTTTACCTGCAACAGCTTCTACCGTTTTTTGAAATTCTTCATCTGTAAAACCTCTGCCTAGTTTTTTGTAATATTCATTGTATAAGGCTTTCATTACATCATCAAGATTTTTAGCACCTTTGGTAGATTCTAAAATAGCTAGATTCAAAACACCACCTAATACAGCTCCTTTGTCATAATAAGAAATAGTACTGTTGCGAGAGTTTTCGTTCTGGCGATAATATTTTATCCATGCATCCCAACTTGATTCTGCGACCGATTGAACCTTATTACCCGGCTGGTTTTCGATGGTATTGATTTCAGAAGCATAGGCACTCATATATTCCTCTGGCGTGTTCAAATTAGCCTTACGCAAAATGTAAGTAGCATAAAAACTAGTACAACCTTCTGAAAACCACAGCATATGCGTATAGTTTTCATTTTCATAGTCAAATGGGCCAAGTGCTTTTGGACGAATACGTTTTACATTCCATAAATGAAAATATTCATGTGCTATCAAATTTAATAAACCTTGATAACGTTTTGGATCTGAATAGCTGTTTCTTGATGTTTGGCAAGTAGTTGAATTAAGGTGCTCTAAACCACCCCCGCCAGCAGCTAAATTATGAATCAAGAAAGTATAGTCTTTACAAGGATGCTCACCAACAACAGACATAGCAGCTTCGCAAACTTTTTTGAAATCAGCAGTAACTTTAGCATCATCAAATTTTGCTTCTCCATACATAGCAATTTTGTGCGGAACTCCACTTACATCAAACGAAAGTACTTTCTGCGTTCCAATTTCAATAGGTGAGTCAATCAAAATGTCAAGATTATCCGCTTGGTAAGTAAATGTACCAATATTTTTCAAACCTGTTGAAACGCTCGTCCAGCCCTCATAAGGTTTAATTATCAGCGTTGATGGAACTTGTTTCCAAGCATTAACGTATAAGAATACACTTGCAGGATTTAAATACCCGTGAGAATCGTCTAAGAAAGATGTTCTAACCGATAACTCATAGGCATATACTTTATAAGAAATGCTTACTTCACTGGTATTTTTATCAATCAGTACGCGCCAAGTATTTTTATTGATTTTATCAGCTTTTAAAAGACTCGTTTTGCTAGTAGCCTTAACACTTTCTACATTTTTAGCATATTCACGAATCAAGTAAGAACCTGGTGTCCAAACGGCCATTTTAAAATCGATATAACCTTGAGCTTTAGTTTTTAAATCAAGATTAGACACTTTCATATTCACATCAAAATAATGAGAAGAAGGTTGTTCCATCGAAAGGGCATACTCAATTTTAGGCTGACTTATAGGGGTCTGCGCCCTCAGGAATTGGCAAATGAGTAGGAATACGGCTAATATTGATTTTTTTTTCATAATTTAATGTTTGCTATGAACGTTTTAAAATTAAATAATACTTTACGATGAAAAAACCTTTGTAGCTTGATAATTTTACTTGATTATACTAAACTTACAAGCTTCGAAAAATTTCACAAATGTCAAAAGTAACAATCCATAGCTTGTTTAACAAATTATTTTCTATCTAAAAATAATCATATTTGCTTTTTTTGATAGAATAAACACCCTAAAAATCATCTCTAATGAAAAGATTAACTTCGTTAGTAATCTCAACACTCCTTTTTTCATTCTTTGCTTTCAATACCGCTGTTTTGGCACAAAGCACATTAAGTTATTCAGATATTTCTGTTCATTTTAGAAATGGACAAGAACATTTTGAATCAAAGAATTATGAAGCATGTAGAGCAGAACTAACCCAATACCTCGAAGCAGACAGAACCTTTTTGGAAAAAGAAGATGCCAACAAAGTGTGGGCAGAATACTATTTAGTAAAATGTAGTTTGTATTTAAATTATTCGGATACTGAATTATTAGCCAATCGATTTGTAAGAAATTATCCTGAGCATCCTATTGCAGGAACACTTTTTACTGAAATAGGTAATTATTTTTATGAACAAGGCGATTATACTCGTGCTATAGATTATTTGTCTAAAAGCCCTAAATCAAATGAAGAAGCACAATTTCGTTTAGGAATTTCGCATTTTACCCTTCAAAATTACAATGAAGCCCTTGTTATTTTTGATAGCATCAAAGGCGGTCAGGGACAATACGCACCTTCGGCTTCATATTATGCCGGCGTTATTAATTTCAGGGCTAAAAAATATGAAGAAGCTATTTTTGATTTTAAACAAGCCGAACTTTCTACTTCTTATTTCTCTGAAATTCCAAGTTGGTTAGCCCATAGTTATTACCGACAAGGAAAATTTACTGAAATGTTGGCTTATACAGAGCCTTTATTAAAAGAGAAAAATTCTGGAAAAAAACTTGATGATGTGGCGTTGTTAAGTGCAGAAGTATATTTTCAACAAGCAGAGTATGCTAAAGCTGCCAATTATTATACTATTTACAAGAACTATAAGTCGCAAGGAATGCCATTGACGATTGCTTATCGTTATGGTTATAGCCTTTATAAAACCGACCAATTTGCACCAGCGAGTGAACAATTAAAAAATGTTGCTGCCAAAGGCGATACCCTCGGTCAATATGCCGCCTATATTTTAGGGATTTGTTATTTAAAAGCCAATAATCCCAATTATGCATTAGGAGCCTTTGACCAAGCGAGAAAGACCAACTTCAATAAAACCGTTACGGAAGATGCTGATTTTAACTACGCAAAAGTATTGCTTGATTTACAAAGAGGAGCAGAGTCTATCAAAGCCTTTGAAAGCTTTCTAGCAAAATATCCAAATTCTAAATACGAAGACGAAGCCAATGAATTAGTTAGTGAAGCCTATTTATATTCCAATAATTATCAGGCAGCACTCGCCTATATAGAAGGATTGAAGAAACGAACGCCAAGAACCAATGCTGCTTATCAAAGGATTTCATTCAATCAAGCGGTAAAATTCTATAATGACGAACGTTATGCCGAATCACTTCCTTATTTTGAAAAATCATTATTAACGCCCGAGAACCTAGAAACGAAATATGCTGCTAATTTTTGGAAAGCAGAGGCATTGTCGGCAGAAAAAAGATATTCAGAAGCCATTCCTTTATACCAGTCGTTGATTGCTACTTCCGACCCTTCTGTGAGTAGTTTAGCTGAACTTCAAAGTAAGAGCAAATATTCATTGGCTTATTGCTATTATAATAATAAAGAATACGACAAAGCGAATAAAGTTTTTAAAGAATATGCCGACCAAATGAAATCTTCTGGCGATTCACAATCTTATCAAGATGCCTTGATTCGTTTGGGAGATACTTATTTTGCATCTAAAAAGTATGACCAAGCGATTTATTATTATGATCAAGCCATTGCAGGCAGTCGTTCAGACCGCGACTATGCTACTTTCCAAAAAGGGTTAGTATTAGCCTTGAAAGGTAATGAAGCAGGAGCAAAGGCAGCTTTCCAAAAAGTTCAAACAGATTATCCACAGTCGCTTTATTTTGACAATGCCTTGTATCAAGAAGCCAATTTGGAGTTTGTCGCTGGAAGATACATTCCTGCTATTACTAGATTCACTCAGTTGATTAATAATAAACCACAGAGTAGATTAATTCCAAACGCTTTATTAAAACGTGCAGCTGCTTTTGCCAACACGGCCAATCATGAGGCTTCTATTTTGGATTACAAGAGTATTTTGAAAAACTTCCCGACACTTTCACAAAGCAAAGATGCTTTGACGGGCGTGCAAGAAGAATTAAACGAAGTGGGTCGTCCAGAAGAATTTTCGGCAATTTTAGCAGATTATCAACGAACTAACCCTACTGATAATTCTGTAGTTGGCTTAGAATATGAAACGGCTAAACGCCTATTTTATGCAGATAAATTTGATAAAGCTATCATCGCTTTGAGCGAATACGTTCGTAAAAATCCAACCAGTGTAGAATCGTATGAAGCTAAATACTTGATTGCTGAATCTTATTATAAATTGAATGACAAATACCAAGCGTTGAATTTTTATTATCAAGTAATAGCTGATAATAAATACAAATCAGTCAACAAAGCTTATGTAAAAGCGGCAGAATTAGAATTTAACGGCAATAATTTCAGTAGAGCTATTACGAATTACAGAAATATTTTAAGATTCGTAGGAGATAAAAAAGACCAACAAGCAGCTTTAATAGGGTTGATGGAATCTTATTATAAAATGTCAAGACCAGATTCTACACTATATTATGCCAATGAAGTAGCTAATACTCCCGATTTAATATTGGGTGCAAAAAGCAAAGCAAGGTTATATACAGGTAAAATTTACATGGACAGAAATGATTTTGTAAAGGCAACAGAATATTTCAATCAAACGATTCAAATTGCCAAAGATAATTATGGTGCAGAAGCGCAGTATTTGATTGCTAAAATTCTTTATACCCAAAGAAAATATAAGGAATCATCTGAAATGATTATTAGTAAATTCAGAACAGACTTTGCTGATGCTGCCGATAACATTGTTGGTAAAGCATATTTATTATTATCAGATGATTTTGTAGGTCTTGATAATATCGTTCAAGCACGTGCTACTTTAAACTCTATTATAGAGAACCTTCCCGACCAAACAATTGTAGCGGAAGCCAAAGTAAAATTAAAAGCTATCGAGAAACGATAGTACAGCATGTTATCACCATAATTTTTAATAAAATAGACTTAGGTAATTTAAACCTTTCTTACAATGCAAAATAGCTCATTCAATACCATATATACCCGACTCCCTTTATTACTAATTGCGCTTGGTTGTTCTTTGCAAATGAAAGCCCAGAAGAAAGAAGGAGAAGTAAAAACCGATGAAATTGAGGTTTGGAAAGAGGCAAAAGTGAATTTGCCTCAAGCGAATAGAATTTTTGAAAAGATTTCTACCGCTAAAATAGATAATACCAAGAAACCTATTCGATATGAATTTATTGAAAGAAGATTGCCAGTAGAGACCCCTGAGTTTAGTCCGACTGTGACAATGCCTGATAAAGGAAGTACTAAAGAGAACGAATTTGCGGAAAGATATAATAATATAATCAGAGCTGGAATTGGTAATTATGGACATACCTTTTTAGAAGGGCATGGAGGGTTTTCAACTGGCGAGGATAATTATCATGGCGTATACATCAAACACAATAGCTTTAGACTAGGCCCTATTGGTGCAAATTATTCTGGACAATCTCAGAATTTAATAAAGGTTCATAGCCGAACATCGTTCAGTGCCGTAAAACTAGCGGGTGCATTAGGGTGGGAAAGAAGAGGTTTTGATTATTATGCTTATAATAACCAAAGCAATTTTAACTTCCCTGAATCGCAAATTTTCAATTCATGGAACAAGTTTAATTTCACCGGTACAGTAAGTAATAATAACAAAAATGCGAAAGTTGACTATGTTCTTAACTCAAACTTATCGTATTTATTTACACACTTAAAGGCCAATGAATTAGTTTGGAATGCGAATTTGAAAGGAGTATATCCCCTGACAGAACAATTATCAGCCTTACTTGAAGGAAGTATCGTTATCGCTCAGCGCCAAGATTCACTTACTTTATACCGTAACCTGTATAAAGTAAAGCCAACCTTTCAATTTAAAAATGATTTATTTTCAATCACGGCGGGTTTAAATATTATCAATGACAGGGAAAAGAATACTTTTAATAACAGCTATTTATTTCCAATTGTCAAAATTGATGTGCAGCCTATTGAAGGTGTGAAAGTATTTGCAGGATATGAAGGAGATGTGTATGCGAATAATCTTTCATCATTATTAACCGAAAATCAATGGTTAGGAAGATTCACTCAATTAAGAAATACACGTAAAACAGCTGATTATTTTGCAGGAGCAAAAACTACCTTATCTAACGGACTGTCGGTAGAAGCTAAAATTAGCTATGCTCGTTATAAAGATTTTTATGTATTCAATAGCAATTCAACAGATAGTACTCGTTTTGATGTGATGTATTCAAATGATACCACTATCGTAAAAGTAACGACTTTTTCAGGACAAGCCAGCTATCAAATTCCTGATGTTTGGAGGTCTAATTTCAAGTTTGATGTAAATGTATATAGCGGCTTAGGTAATCTAGAAAACGCTTGGCATCGTCCTGCTTTCAATGCTACTTGGACGAACACATTTACTGTTAAAGATAAACTATTGTTAGCATCTGATTTTTACTTTATCACTGGACTAAAAGGGAAAAACTATGTGACAAATCGTGAAGTAAAACTTAATTCGATTATCGACCTTAACTTAAAAGCTACCTATTTACTTTCTGAACATTTAGATTTATTCATTTCTGTGAACAATATTTTAAATAAAAGTTATCAGCGATACTTATATTATCCTACACAAGGGGTAAATTTTCTTGGTGGTCTGTCATATTCTTTCTAAATTCGTCCATATAACTTAAAAACAACTATTTGAATTCTTTTAAAATTTATGACAACAGTACAAAATCATATTAGAGAATTACTCTTTGAACAAGATTGTGTGGTAATCCCTGATTTTGGAGGATTCGTAACCAATTTTGATTGTGCCAAGGTTGATAAATTAGAACAATATATCCAGCCGGCACAAAAATGGTTGGCTTTCAATGGCTTACTAAAAAATGATGATGGTTTATTGAGTAACTTTATTGCCAAGCATGAAGGAATAAGCAGAGAAGAAGCTACTCAAAAAATTAGACTGTTTGTTGACGAAGCAAAGAAAGGCATTCGTGTCGAGCAACACTTTCATATTGATGGGGTTGGTATGTTTACACAAAATGAAGAAGGTAAAATTCAATTTCATGCTTCAGAACAAAGTAATTTTTTAGGAGAAAGTTTCGGATTAGAAAAAATATCTATCAAAAGAAGTAATATTATTCAGCCAATTATTAAAGTGGATACGCTGGTTAATAATACTGTTTCTCAGAAAACTATCCAACATGTTTTTGCTAGTAATGATCGTGATACATCAGCGATAGAGCTTAAAGTTATGGCTAATAGAGTATCGACTACTAAGGATAAAAAAAGAACTCCTGTATTAAAGTTTTTAGTAGCTATGGTAGCTGCTTCATTGTTTGTCTCAGCTCTTTATTTATATGATAATGAGAAAAACAGTTTAAGTTCTTTCAATCCTTTTCAATTTTCGCAGAAACAACCTGCAGAGATGGAAGCTTACGCTGACCCCGTTCCTGTAGATACTGCTACGCCTATGGCTGTGGTTCCAAAAGTAGATTCTTCTAAATTTGTGAAAATTATTCCTGCTGTTAAATCAATTGAAAAATCGATACTAAATGAAGATGAAAATCGTTTTTTTGTAATAACAGGAAGTTTTGGACAAAAAGAGAATGCAGAGAATCAATTAGAAACATTGAAACGTAAAGGTTTCTCTCATGCTTCTATTTTAAAACCATCAAATGGCGGAAAGTTAATAAAAGTTTCTGCAGGTAGTTTTAATGATGAAGAAGAAGCTATCAAAGTTGCTAAATCTATCAACCAAAATGCCTGGATATTTAAAAAGTAAGTTTGGTTATTCTATCAATCATTAGCTATTATATCAATGAACTCCTATCAACTCGAAGAAGAAGAAAGTAAAAATAGGCAGAGAGCGCTTATTATTACAATTATCATTAATGCTTTAATGTTTTACTTATTTTGGTATATTACGGTATGGACTAGTGAGGAGAACAAAAAAGAAGAATTAGTGGGTGATGGAGGTTTTGTCATGAATTTTGGGACAGATAAATCAGGAAGTGGAAAAGTTTATACAAAAAACAAAGCCAGTGATTTAAAAGAAGAAATAGAATCTAAAGCTTCAACTGAAACTAAGAAAATAGAAAAAGTAGTTCCAAAGCCTGTGATTCCTCCAGAAGTTGAAAAAGTAAAAACAGTTGTTAAGAAAGCTCCTAAAGAACCACCAGTAGTCAGTAGCAAAGTTACGAGCCCTGTAAAAGTGAAAGAGGAAGTAATAACTAAAGTAGAGAAAAAGGTTGCAACAAAACCAGCTGAAGTAAAGCCAACTCCTGCACCTGTTAAAGTCCCTGAGAAGAAAATTGATAATTCAGCACTGTTACCAACCAAGAAAGGAAATAGTTCTTCTAATGGTACTTCAGGAACAGAATCAAGACCAGGAGGAGCATCTGATGGAAATTCAAAAGGGAAGGGAAATCAAGGACAGCCAGAAGGAAAAGTAGTAGAAGGAGGGGATTACACCAAACGACCAGCAGGAGATGGTAACGGTGGAACAGGAGGAAGCGGAAGCGGTGGAAGTTCCTTAAATTTAACAGGTTGGACATGGTTTAGTAAACCTGTTGTTGATGATGATTCAAACGATACAGGTATTATTCGATTCAAAATTAAAGTAGATTCTGATGGTGATGTAGTTGATATTAGTCTTGTCGAAAGCACAGTTAGTCCAACAGTCATGCAGAAATACAAAAGAACAGTTCAGAAGACGAAATTTAGACCGACAAGTGATGGAGATAGACCAGAATATTCCTCTGGAACAGTCACTTTCAAATTAAGTCCGAGATAATTTGAGATAATTATTGAAAAGTGTAAGTCGAAAGGCTTACACTTTTTTCTTTTAAGAGCATCCATCAATTATCTTTGTTCATTAGATAATCAGGATAAATCATCAGGATTGCTCTGTCAGCATCCGATTTTAATAAAATGACCTACGAAGAAACTATTCATTATTTATACCAACAATTACCCGTATTCCATAGAATAGGGAAGAAAGCTTTCAAGGCCAACTTAGATAATACCAATGCCATTTGTGCGCATTTAGGAAACCCGCATGAAAAATTTAAAACAATTCATATTGCAGGAACCAATGGAAAAGGAAGTACTTCACATTTTTTAGCAGCTAT
Source organism: Arcicella sp. GW458-12-2-14-TSB2 (assembly GCF_059423785.1). Classification (NCBI taxonomy): domain Bacteria; kingdom Pseudomonadati; phylum Bacteroidota; class Cytophagia; order Cytophagales; family Flectobacillaceae; genus Arcicella; species Arcicella sp. GW458-12-2-14-TSB2. The sequence goes on from NZ_JBWKYN010000016.1 coordinate 49,132, forward strand.
TTTGCAAGCTGCTGGCTATAAAACAGGCTTGTATACTTCACCACATTTAAAATCATATACAGAACGCATTCGTATTAATGGTGAGCCAATAGCGGAAGAAGCGGTGGTTTCGTTCGTAGCTGAGAATCAGACTTTTTTAGAGGATTTAAAGCCTTCTTTTTTTGAAATGAGCGTAGGTATGGCCTTTGACTATTTTGCCCGTCAACAGGTTGATATTGCTGTAATTGAAGTAGGTTTAGGAGGGCGATTAGATTCTACTAATATTATTCATCCAGAACTATCTGTTATCACTAACATTAGTTTTGATCATACGGATATTTTAGGAGATACCCTTGCTCAGATTGCTGGAGAAAAAGCTGGAATTATCAAAAGAAATACGCCCGTCGTTATAAGTGAGTATCAAGATGAAACCAAGGACGTCTTTATTCAGAAAGCCTTAGCAGGATCTGCCGATATCTTTTTTGCAGAAGATAGTTTTTCAATAAAATCATTTGATAACAGCGGACTATCATTAGCATTAGAAATTTTAAATAAAAAAACTAATTTATCTGAAACCTATATTTCTCAACTAAAAGGGAGTTATCAGTTAAAAAATATTTTAGGGGTATTACAAGCTGTTGAAATATTGAAACAACAAGGATTTGACATCACCAATGAAGCTCTTAAATATGGAATTGAAAATGTAGTTTCTATCACTGGCTTAAAAGGTCGTTGGCAAATATTATCAGAAAACCCAACAATGATTTGTGATACAGCCCATAATTTAAGTGGCATTACAGAAGTACTATCAAGCATGGCAAAGATAAAATACAATAAGCTATGGATGATATTAGGCTTTGTTTCTGATAAAGATATTGAAGGCATTTTAGCTCTGTTACCAAAAGAAGCCACCTATATCTTTTGTCAAGCAAATGTTCCTAGGGCGTTAGAAGCCAGTCTGCTAAGTGAAAAAGCAAAACATTTTAATTTGCAAGGTTTTGTCATAGAAGATGTTAACAAAGCCATTGCTTTTGTTAAAAATCAGGCTTCAGCTAAAGATTTAATTTATGTTGGTGGAAGTACTTTTGTAGTAGCAGATATTGACGAGTTGTAATTTTAAGAGCGTAATTCAAATATTAAGAAAAAAATAAGTAGTAGATTAATGGGAAGGCAAAAAGCTAAAAGATTTGAGAGTAATATTATTCAAGAGAATGTTATACAAGAAGGAAAACCATTGTATGAAAATATAAAAGGGGCATGGAATAAAGAGGTTTTTCATAATTCTAATCCCATCGTACTTGAACTGGGCTGTGGAAAGGGTGAATATACTGTGGGGCTGGCCAAGTTATTTCCTAATAAGAATTTTATAGGCATCGATATAAAAGGGGATAGGATAGCAGTGGGGAGTCAAAAAGCGATTGAAGGTAATTTAAGGAATGTTGCCTTTCTGAGAACTAAAATACATGGGTTAGATAGTTTTTTTGAAGAAAATGAAGTGTCTGAGATTTGGATAACTTTTCCTGACCCACAAGTATTACAGAGTGGCGTAAGGAGAAGGCTTACAAATCCACGTTTTTTAGAGATTTATGCTAAAATTTTATCCCCAGGAGGGTATTTACATTTAAAAACAGATTCAGAATCATTTTTTAAATACTCAATCACTGCTTTAAATGATTTTGGAGCGAAGGGCTTAATTGAAACTACAGACCTGTATAATTCTGATTTGAATGTAAGGCATTATAATATTAAGAC